>CALLKB010000001.1 GCA_938008575.1 uncultured Cytophagaceae bacterium
AGAGACGCAATACTTTGCGTCTTTTTTTGTTTGTAGAGACGCAATACTTTGCGTCTTTTTTTGTTTGTAGAGACGCAATACTTTGCGTCATTTTTTTGATTTGTAGAGACGCAATACTTTGCGTCTTTTTTATATGAGACGCGAGGTATCGCGTCTCTACATAATTCATACGCGAGGTATCGCGTCTCTACAAGGTTAGTTCATTCACCGCCAACCATGCCATCAATCCTGGTCCGATCGCCAATGCGTCTTCATCGATATCAAAAGTAGGTGTGTGAACGCCACTCGTGATACCTTTGGCTTCATTTCGAATTCCCAAACGGTAGAAACATGCATCCACATGGTGCGTGTAAAAAGCGAAATCCTCTCCGGCCATCCAAAGGTCTAAATCGACCACATTTTCTTCACCCATGTAGGCAATCGCGGCAGCTTTGGCCTTACGCGTTAATTCAGGGTTATTTTGTAGGAATGGATAGCCTTTTAATACCTCGAAAATAGCTTTGCCTCCCATGGCATCTGCAATGCCTTCCGCCAATTTCTTCATCTTCTCCAAGCCTTCTGCGCGCCATGTTTCATCCATCGCTCGGAAGGTCCCCGCGATATTTACTTCGTCAGGAATCACGTTTGTTGCTCCCAATCCTTCGATCTTTCCAAAAGTCAACACCGATGGAAATTTAGGGTTCTTATTGCGAGAAATGATTTGCTGCATCGCCACAATAATGTGCGACGCTATGACGATTGGGTCAATGCATGCATCTGGCATGGCACCATGCCCTCCTTTGCCAATGACCTTAATATATAATTCATCCGTACTGGCCATATACATGCCCTCGCGGAAACCTATTTTCCCTACGGGAACGTTTGTGGCTACATGTTGGCCAAAAATACTCACCGGTTTAGGGTTTTCTAAAACGCCCTCTTTAATCATAATGCTAGCTCCACCGGGCGCTTTTTCTTCTGCCGGTTGGAAAATCAACTTCACTGTTCCTTCAAAATCCTCCTTGATGGATTGCAAAATATGCGCCGTTCCTAACAAGGAAGATGTATGCACATCATGTCCACAAGCATGCATCACGCCGGGGTTTTGCGATTTATAGGGTACATCGTTCGTTTCGATAATTGGCAAGGCATCCATATCCGCCCGCAAAGCCACTACTTTTTTAGTTGGATTTTTCCCCTCAATAATGGCCACAACGCCCGTATTGGCTAAACGGCTATTTGGGATTCCCCAAGTATTCAATTGGCTTTCTACAAAAGCTTGCGTCGCTGTTTCCTGAAAAGATAATTCGGGATGCATGTGCAAATGATGGCGGTTGCCAACCGTTTCTTGTGCGAGCGAAGTAGATAATGCTTTAATTTTTTCAACCAGGGTTGCCATGTGCCTTTGCTTAATTTTCACAAATCTACTAAAAAGGGCTTAAAATGCCGTTTTTATCTCAACAATCGAGGCTAAATTTTTGTGGCAAGTCCTTGTTTATCAGTTGATTATTTTCTGTAACTTTAAAGCATGTGATGGATTTGCGCAGGGATTACCTTATAAAATTGGATGTCTATGAGTCAGAAAGTTTTAGTCCTTAATCAAGATTACAGTGCATTAACAATCTGTTCTATGCCCAAAGCTTTTTTGCTAGTATATCTCAATAAAGCCGAACTAATTGCAGAGTCAAGCACCGAAAGACTTCATTCCATCTCGCAATCATTTCCTTTCCCCTCTGTCATTCGATTAAATCGTTATGTATATTTCCCCTACAAAGGGGTTGTTTTAACGCGTCAAAATATATTTAAACGCGACGGAAATCGATGTCAATATTGTGGTTCTTCAGATCATTTGACCTTAGACCATATGATTCCCAAATCGCGCCAAGGAAGAACGTCTTGGGATAATTTGATTACAGCATGTAAATATTGTAATTCGAAAAAAGGACATAAAACACCAGAAGAAGCGGGGATGCAATTAGCACGCCAACCGTTCAAGCCATCCTTCGTTATGTTTTTGCGAAATTTTTCCGGAATTTTGGATAATCAATGGATGCCCTTCATCGGGGCGAAACACGAAAAAATTCAGTAATGATTAAAATTTCATTTATCGGTGCGGGGCACGTGGCATGGCATTTATCGCAAGCGTTGGAAAATGCTGGAAATAGTGTTCAAGAAGTTTTCAGTCGGGATCCAGAGAAAGCACGCGATTTAGTTAGCTATTTGTACAATGCCCGCGTTCAAGAGCATTTGGATTTTTCGGAATCAAGTTCGACCGTATTTTTCCTTTGTGTGCCGGAGTCGGCCTATCCACAGGTATTGCCTGAATTATTATTGCCTAAATATGCGACATTAGTGTTGGTCGCAGGAACTGTTTCGTTGACGGAATCCATGATGCAATATGACCCCTTGCGCGAAAGCACAAATCAAGTAGGCGTGCTATTTCCTGTTCAGCATTTACAGGCCGAGCGGAAAATTAGTTTATCGAATGTGCCAATTTGTATTGAAGTATTGGTGGAAGAAACGGAGGCTACCTTGGTCCATTTGGCCAAAGACATTTCGAAATCCATCTATTTAGTCAGTGGCGATGAACGCAAGAAAATCCATTTGGCGATGCTAATGGCTGGATTGTTTACGCAGCAACTTTGGCAACAAGCAGCATTGTTGTTGGAATCGATTGAATTAGACAAAAGCTTGATTCAGGGTGTTGTTCAAAATTATGTGCAAGCCTTTTTTGCAAATCAATCTTTACATGCCGATCAAGATATTGCGAAATTGAGTGATTCACGGGTGGTGTTTGACCAACAAGCCTTTATGATGCGCCCGGAAATGCAAGAGATCTATAGGAATATGTTGGCGCTAGTGAAATCCAATCCTATTTAATTAGCGGCTTATCCATTTGAATAATCACTTGCTTTTTGCTGAAGCCAATGAGCATAACGTTCCCATCATTTGTGGGATAGATATAATATAGGCTATCGCCCGAACTATTTTTCTGAATACTTGCTGGAATATCTTGTTTTTGACTTAAGCCAAAGGCAATGGCATCTAGCATTTCATTGATTTTCGCATCTTTCACGGATTTTTTAAGCGTTTCAATGCTCCCCGATAAAATGCTTACCTTATTTTTTGAACTCAATGTATCCGCAACCTGGCCTTTAGCTAAATTTGCTTGAAGTTCCTGCCCCCAAACATCCACCTGATTCACGATATCTTGCGGCAATACGCGCTTGACTTGGCGTTCGCGCATTTCTTTTACAGCTGCTGTGGTATCAATTCGTTTGGAAAAATCACAAGCATAAACTGTGAAAGCAAGAATGATTATCAGGTATTTTTTCATGGGTTCTAGGTGAAAGAACAAAGGTATTCATCTTGAGCAGAAAGGGCAATGAATTTAATTGTTATCTTTGCGGAGATTTTTTAACCCCGATTAGACATGCTGGAGCAGCTAGAAGCCATCCGAGAACGATTCATCGAAGTAGAACAACAAATTGCGATGCCGGAAATTGTTTCCGACTTAAAGAAATTCAAGACGTTAAGCAAGGAATACAAAGACTTGCAAAAAATCGTCGAGCAATACATGACGTACCAAAATTTGTTGAAATCCATCGAGGAAGCTAAGTCTGTTATTGCGACCGAAAAGGATGAAGATTTCCGTGATATGGCGAAAGCGGAGTTAGAAGAATTAGTTCCGGCTGAAAAGGAAATGCAGGAGGTTTTGAAGGAGATGTTGATTCCAAAAGATCCCAATGATTCCAAAGACTGTATCTTGGAGATTCGTGGAGGAACTGGTGGCGATGAGGCATCCATTTTTGCGGGAGACCTGTTTCGTATGTATCAGCGCTTTGCAGAAAAGCAGGGTTGGACGTTCCAAATCATGGATTTTACTGATGGTACTGCCGGAGGTTACAAAGAAATTATCGTCTCTGTTCAAGGGGAAGATGTATATGCCAAATTGAAATTTGAATCAGGCGTTCACCGCGTTCAGCGCGTTCCTGCTACTGAATCGGCTGGACGAATTCACACGTCGGCAGCAACTGTCGCTGTAATGCCTGAGGCTGATGAGGTGGATGTGCAGATCAACATGAATGACATTCGGAAGGATACGTTCTGTTCATCTGGTGCGGGTGGGCAGTCGGTTAATACAACCTATTCAGCCGTTCGTGTGACGCACATTCCATCGGGATTAGTTGTTCAATGTCAGGATGAGCGTTCGCAAATCAAAAACTTTGATAAAGCGATGACAGTTTTACGTTCTCGTCTATATGAAATTGAATTAGCCAAGCGTAATGCGGAAATTGCAGGAAGTCGGAAATCTATGGTTGGGTCCGGTGACCGTTCCGATAAAATTCGTACCTACAATTATCCACAGGGCCGCGTGACGGATCACCGTATCGGTTTAACGGTTTACAATTTGCCTACCGTAATGGATGGGGAGATTGGTGAGTTTATCGAGCAATTGCGGATTGCGGAAAACGCAGAGCGTTTGACTGAAGGGTCGGTTTAGAAATTATGGAGACGCGATACTTCGC
>CALLKB010000002.1 GCA_938008575.1 uncultured Cytophagaceae bacterium
GACTAGCGACTAGCGACTAGCGACTAGCGACTAGCGACTAGCGACTAGCGACTTAAAGACTAAAATTTAACTTACATACAATGGAAACAATCACCCAACCCTGGCCTTGGTATACGGCAGGAATAATCATTGGACTTATCGTCCCTGCCCTATTAATTTTAGGGAACAAACACTTTGGAATATCAGCTAACTTACGCCATGCGTGTGCAGCTTGTCTACCCAGCAATATTCCTTTCTTCAAATATGATTGGAAAAAAGAGTCTTGGAATTTCTTTTTTGTAGGCGGAATTCTGGTGGGTGGCATTATCTCTACGATCTATTTAGGTTCAGGGGAAGCTGTTATCGTGCATCCTGATTTAACCAAAGAATTAGCAAGTTATAGCATTACAGATTTCTCAGGCATGGTTCCCGTGCAATTATTCTCATTTGAAACCTTGTTCACAACGCGTGGCTTAGTCATGATGATTGGAGGCGGATTTTTAGTAGGATTTGGCGCACGTTATGCAGGTGGATGTACCTCTGGACATGCAATCATGGGACTTTCCGACTTACAATGGCCATCCTTAGTAGCTACCATCTGTTTCATGATAGGTGGATTTATCATGGCTAATTTCATTTTACCATTCATCTTACACTTATAATACACATGGAAAATAAGACAAATCAACACGCAAATCCAGCTGATTTCGAAGTGCGTTCATTAGACACCATGTGTGTAAATGAATCAGAATTAAATCACCCGTGGTACTATAACTTAAAATATAGTTTAGTAGGCGTGATTTTTGGCATTGTATTTATTAAAGCTGAAATCATCTCCTGGTTCCGAATTCAAGAAATGTTTCGCTTACAAAGCTTTCATATGTACGGAGTAATCGGTACTGCAGTTGTCGTAGGTGCTATCTCCGTATTTTTAATCAAGAAATTGAAGGTTAAAACGATTCACGGGGAGGAAATTATGTTCACCGACAAGAAATTCAATAAGGGCCAAATTTATGGTGGTTTGATTTTCGGCCTCGGTTGGGCTATGACAGGAGCTTGTCCAGGTCCTCTTTTCGCACAAGTAGGTTCTGGCGCAGTCGTAATCTTAGTAGTTATTCTAAGTGCTACTGCAGGAACGTGGGTATATGGTAAGTTTAGAGACCAGTTGCCACATTAGAGTTAAGAACGAAGAGTTAAGAGTTAAGCACTAAGTGTTACACGTTTTTAAAAGCCAGCTGAAATAATATTCTGCTGGTTTTTTTACGTGCAGTCAAAATAAAAGCTAGCCCAGATATACTGTGACTAGCTTCTAAATTAAAATCCTTACCTAATAACTTTTCGTTCTAAACTCTTAGATCTTAACTCTTAACTCTTCGTTTAAAAAGTCTACCTAAAGGAATAATCCACTCCAGTCACTTGACTCAACAAATCTTGAGGACCATCCAAAATCTTTGCATCGTGCCGTAAAATAGGTGTCACAGGGGAGAATTTTGCTAAATACTCCTTCATCATCGAGTGCAAGGTATATGATGTATTCGTAGCCTCCTTTACCCCTTTCATGCGGCACAACATATCCTCGGGATCCCCATCACGTTCACATGCACACAAGGTATAAAGTCTATTTTTATCTAATTCAGCACTTGCAATCGTTACCTTTTGGACGCGATGACCTACTCGCTCAAAAGCTTTGAATTCTACTTGCATTCCTTTGAAACGAATTAACCAACCGCCAAAACGCTTTGAGGCATCCTGCGCGAACACATTCTGCATCTCTTTTTCCAACCAATCTAGAATTTGTTGGCCTGAAGCTTTCGCCGTACGAATGGTACTATCTACGGGTAACATATCGTATAAATATCCCTCCGTAATGGCTACTTTGCCATCTTTTCCGGCTACGCGTGGAGGACAAAAACGGAATCCATTCGATAATACCACGTCAGCGTTCACCTTCCATTTTAATGCATCTACAATCATTGTATCAATGGTATTTTCTACCACAAAATTGCGGTAAAGCGGAACAGTGCTATAACCGAGTACTTTATTGATTTCCTCCTTATAAGGCTTTTCTAAATCCTGAACTAAGGTTTTAATCTCCGCATCAGCTGGATATTTGATAGGATCAACTTCCACTAACTCATATGTGGACCCTACTACTTTCCCATCCTTCACATGAATATCAAGTTTACCAATAAATGAACCAAAGGCACCAGGCTCCACAATCTTTGTGTATTCTGCTTGAATCGGTTTACGAACTCGCTCATGTGTATCTGCTCCAAAAATATAATCTACTCCCTGACAATCAGGATTATTCCCCAAGGCAATTTGCTGAGATAAACCTAGGTGAGACAAGATGATTACAAAGTCACATTGCTCTTGTTCACGCAACAAGGACACGTATTCCTTTAGATTATCTTCCGGTTTTGTGTAAATAATTCCTTTTGAATACAAAGGTGATTGACGCAAGGGAACTAATGGGTCAGTATAACCTAAAAAACCAATTTTAACCCCCATGCGGTGCATGATTTGGTAAGGTTGAAAGATCAATTCACCTTTCTTTCCATACCCTAAATCATGGTACATATTCGCACAAATTTTAGGAGCCAGTAAACCTCCCATTAATTTTTGCATATTCTTTTTGTAATAGACAACCTCCCAGTTCCCCGGTAGATATAAATCGTAATCCATCGCATTTAACAAAGGAACGAACGCTTGACCCGTTGTTTTCACAGATAGCATACTTCCTTGGAACATGTCACCCGTATCTAAAGTAATCGTGTTTTCAGGATTCTTCTCTTTAAATTTCTTTAAAGCTGTGGCCATGTGTGGATAACCACCTGCTTTACGAAAAGTTAACTCATTATTTTCCCAAAACAATTCATCGTGTGCATGCAATTGGCAATGCACATCAGTCGTTTGTAAAATCGTAATTTGACCAGATCCGGCGATTGACTTCGTTGACTTAGTATTCGGTATGGAGGTCTTTGCCTGTAAGGCAACTGGCGATAAAGCCGCTACACTCGTTAGGATTCCTCCTTGTAAAAATTTTCTTCTCGAGTTCATTCGGGTTATTTTTTAGACTTCTTGTGTTTCGCAATCCACTCTTTTATGGGCTTATACGGCCCATATTTATGTTGTTTTTCCGTAAATGAATCTGCGTAAGGACCAAAAGGATGATCAAAAGGCTTAGCCGCGATATCAGGCCAATCCCGGCTCAAATCTTTTGCAGGACGTGGCATGGAGTTCACATAAGCTGCCAAATCCCATGCTTCCTCATCAGTCAATTGTGGCTTCTCGTAATTAGCCCCTAATGGCATATTGTATTTGACGTAGCCCGCAAAATTAGACATCCGGTACAGCCCTGCCCCATAATTGTAGCTATGGGGACCCCAAAGCGGAGGATAGGTATAAGACTTCCCATTTTCAGCCAATACCCCACCCCCATCTGCTTGATGACAAGACTGGCATTTTGATGCGTAAACTTCGGCGCCTTTAGCGGGATCAATGGCTCGTTTTAAGCCTTTCAATTTGAAAATGCCCGAACCTTTGGGTGCTACGCCTTTCGCTACATCCTTTCCTAACCATTTAATATAAGCCAAAATTGCATGCATTTCCTTACTTTCAGGAGAAAGCGGCTGTCCATTTAAGCTTCGTTCAAAACAATCATTCACGCGCTTCACCTGATCTTCAATTGCTCCTGAACGAGCTCTGAACTTAGGATAGGATGATTGCACGGCGAAATAATTATTCCCCCAAGGTTGAGTCCCCGCATTTAAGTGGCAGTTTTGACAATTCATACCATTGGAAATAGCCTTCACGGATCCTTTAGGTCCTAAATATTCGGAGGTATGGGCTATTAACTCACGACCATATTCGACCAAAGCTTTCTCCTCTGGCTTTAAGTACATTAAGCGCCAATCCGATGGAGCCGTCCAAAGATGGGTGAAATTAGAATCGGGTTCTACATACGCTTGAGTAGAATCAACAATTCCATCAGTTGAACGAATGTGCGAAAAACTTAAATACCCCAATAGCCCGAATAAAGCTACTAGTAAGGTATACAAGAACATTTGCAAAAGACTATGTTGATCAGTTTGATTATTCATTGGGAAATATAGAGCGTTTTGAATGAAACAAATGACTACATAAAATAGGGTTAAACATGTGACTTTTGTCACTTTTCGGACAATTAATTACATTTTTTCTGTAGGTGTAGTCACAATCGCCGTAAATTCCGCTAGCGAAATGTATACGGGCGAATACATTCCTCCAGCATTAGTTAAATTTTTGTAAAAAGACCTCAAGTGGTTCCTACTACCCTTATTCAAGAAATCATACACCAATTTCACATCCTGATTATTCGTCACGGCAATTGATTTATTCAAATCATAAATATCTAATT
The DNA here is from genome assembly GCA_938008575.1 of uncultured Cytophagaceae bacterium. Taxonomy (GTDB): domain Bacteria; phylum Bacteroidota; class Bacteroidia; order Cytophagales; family Spirosomataceae; genus Aquirufa; species Aquirufa echingensis. Next base: position 4,379 of record CALLKB010000002.1, read on the forward strand.
CTTCAATTTTTGCACCCACTTGATAGGCCGCTAAAAGACTTACTTGCCCTTGACTAACCAAGGCATTATACAAGGATTGAAGCGCGGGATCAGTAAAAATGCCGCGCGGATTTTTATCCATCGGATCAATTAATTGATATTTTTTAATAATGCTCAGCATTGCCTCCATGTGACTCATTTCACTATTCGGGATATTTTGAAAAATTTTAACACCGTATCGATCAAACAGCGTTTGGTATACATCATAGGCTAATTTCTCTTCTTCGCGAATAAACAAAATCCGCTCTCGCTCAGCAGGGTCCAAGGACTCAAGTGGCAAATTCGTTACGGAACTTTGAACGGCCGCTAAACTTTGTGTAAGATTCCCTTGACCCGTGTCCAATGGGCCACCTTTTTCACAACTACTCAACAACAATACCCCAGCAAGCAAAAAGACTACATTTTTCATAATATTTCTGTTTTAAAATTTATCAAATGTAAAGCCGATGGCTTCAAATGAGCGTGATATTTAACACGAAGCCCCAAAGTGACTATTATCACGAATAGAACAATTTTTTTTCTGAATATTAGCATTGTCATTAAACACGTTAACCATGAAAAATCACTACCAAATAGTAATCGTCGGCGGAGGTAATGCAGGTATCTCTATCGCTTCCCAATTGTTACGCAAAGATGCCACTTTGGACATTGCCATCATCGATGGGGCAAAAAAACATTATTATCAACCCGCCTGGACATTAGTAGGCGGAGGGGAATTCAACATTCAAGATACAGAAAGAGATGAAGCATCGGTCATTCCTGCGGGTACGACCTGGATCCAACAAATGGTGAGCGAATTTAAACCTGAAGAAAATAAAGTATACTTGGCTGATGGAACGGCAATTCAATATGAATACTTGATTACGGTACCGGGGATTCAAGTGAACTGGGGAGAAATCAAAGGATTAAAAGAAAACCTGGGTAAAAATGGGGTTTGTTCCAACTACAGTTTTGAATCTGCGCCCTATACATGGGAATGCATCCAACAAACAAAAGGAGGAAAAGCTATTTTCACCAATCCACATACGCCAATTAAATGTGGCGGGGCCCCACAAAAAATCATGTATTTGGCAGCCGATTATTTTCGTAAAAATGGCGTTAATTCACAAGTAGAATTTTGGAGCGGCGGAACAAGGGTTTTTGGGGTAGAGAAATATGAAAATACACTGAAAAAGGTAATTGCTCACTATGGCATCAACACGCAGTTTTTTGTCAAATTAGTTGAAATTGATGGAGCAGCTAAAATCGCCAAATTTGTGGGAATAGGTGATTCAAATAAAGATCAGGTTTACGAAGTAGCATTTGATATGATTCATGTGACGCCACCACAATCCGCTCCTGATTTCATTAAATCAAGTCCACTCGCAAATGCTGCCGGTTGGATCGATGTAGAAAAACATACGCTGCAACATAATACATACAAAAATATATTTGCTTGTGGAGATGCGGCTAATCTACCCGTTTCCCGCACAGGTGCTGCCATACGAAAGCAAGCGCCAGTTTTGGTTCATAATTTATTAGCTTTAATAAAAGGGGAAGAAATGAATGCCTTCTATAATGGTTATTCGTCATGTCCAATTATTACTGGTTATAACAAATTGGTTTTAGCGGAATTTGATTACAATAATACGCCTACGGAAACATTTCCTTTCGATCAATCCAAAGAAAGATGGTCGATGTATCAAATGAAAAAACATATCCTTCCCTATTTATATTGGAATCAGATATTACCGGGGAAGATGTAAAATAAAGAAGGCCGCTCATTTTCGCGGCCTTCGATTAATATTTTAAGTAAGCCCAGCCGGCTTCTTGTTTGAGTACAACCTCGGCAACGCCGGATGGAACCGTTCCTGCTTGTGGAAGAATCGTTGTACGATCGATTTTACGTTCGCGGATGGTATTTTCACAAGCTTTAAAGAGAACTCCGGAAGCTGCTAATTCAGCAATTTTTGCTTTTTGAGTCGTTTTGTTGTCGATTAAAATGGATATTCCTGCGCCATGTGCGACCAATTCAATTTGCGTTGTCGCACCTAAAGCTGTCTGTAGATTGGAGATGTTTTTCAACGCACCATGCCAAACCAAAGTATCCGATGTATTTAGTTGAACAACAACTTTATGAACCGGATTTTGCGCATGTGCGGCAAAGCCAAACAACATACCTACAAGTAAAGTAAAGAAAGATTTTTTCATAGCTAATATTTTTCCACCAAACTACCTAATTTTCAGAATGAAAGCAACTTGGAATGAACGTTACCAAAATTCAACGTACCAATATGGAATCAATCCAAATGATTTCCTATCCGAACAATTACAGGGCTTACAACCTGGACGAATTCTTGTTCCTGCCGCAGGCGAAGGTCGCGATATGGTGTATGCCGCAAAATTGGGTTGGGAGGCGCATGGTTTTGACCTAAGTGAACAAGGCGAAGCAAAAGCAATCAAATTAGCTCGAGACCAACAAGTAAATATCCATTTCAAATGCATGGACGCCTTCAAAATCAATTACCCGTTGGAATCTTTCGATGTGATTGCATTAAGTTTTTTCCATCTGCCCCCTGACTTGAGAAAAGCTTTTCATCAGCGTTGTGTGACCTGGCTTAAACCTGGAGGTCGAATTATATTAGAAGGATTCAACAAAAGTCAGTTGGGCAAAACATCCGGCGGCCCTAAACAAGTTGATTGGTTATTCAGCTCACAAGAATTAGCCGAGGATTTTAAGGGATTAACTGTACAAATAAATGAAGAGAAAGACCGCCTGCTGGATGAAGGACCCTTGCATCAAGGAATAGCATCCGTAATTCAATTTACAGCGATTAATTAATTCTCTTTTTTCCAAACAACATTGCCAATATGCTTTTTACTTTCTTGGATTTTTTTCTTCTGTATGAAAAAATTGACCGTACCGAAAACAAGTAAAATGCATGCCCCAATATAAAATATCCATGCAGCCCAAAATTGCTCAGGCAAACCCAATAAATTGTGTACACTGAGCCCTGCTACAAAAAAATAGAGTCCCGTACGTACAAAGGCTAAAAATGTCGTTTGATTCGCCATGATTGTTCGTTGGATAGCCAACTTTTCCCGTAAGATTAATTCGTTTTGTGGCATATTGCTAAGTTCAATAAGAGACAAATATCACGAAAAACACATTAGTTAGCGTCTATATTTGTCAAAAATAAAAGGAAAAAATGATACAATTCTTTAAAAAATTATTGGGCTTGGGGCCCGCTATTGATATTCAAGGACTTATCGCGAATGGCGCAAAAATTGTTGATGTTCGCACTCCTGCCGAATACAAAGATGGGCATGTCAAAGGATCCATTAATCTTCCATTACAAACTTTAGGCAGCCAAATGAACAAATTGAAGAAAGATGAGGTTATTATAACCTGTTGTCGTTCGGGGAGTAGAAGTGGCATGGCGCGCCGCCAACTACTTGCCGCAGGTTTCACGCAAGTGTATAATGGTGGGCCTTGGAACGGCTTAGTGAGATAAGAGGTAAGAGGTAAGAGGTAAGAGTTAAGAAGTAAGAGTGAAGAGGTATGAAGTCCGAAGTCAAATAGTTCGGAGTCCGGAGGTGTAATTGCTTAAGCCTTAGCTTCGGATTAGCATCTTCTGGACTATTTCCCTCCGGACTAACCACTGACTACTGACCACTAAAAACCCCTCCGGACTTCGGACTAGCCCCCTACGGACTTAATAATACTTAGACATTTAAATGCCAGTGACTAGCGACTAGTGACTAGCGACTTTAACTCATGAGCAAATTCGCAGAACTTTTAAAATCACCTGAACCGGTATTGGTCGACTTCTCCGCAGAGTGGTGTGGACCATGCAAACAGCTAAAACCTATCCTAGAACAGGTCAAATCGAAAGTAGGTACTTCAGCCAAAATCATAAAAATCGACGTGGACAAAAACCGTTCTTTGGCAGAAAAATTCCAAATTCGATCTGTCCCAACTTTGATATTATTCAAAGATGGTAAATCCGTTTGGCGTCAATCTGGCGTTATTCCGGCAAGTACGCTGGAAGGGATTATTAAACAGCATGCCTAGTGAAGAGTGAAGAGTGAAGAGTGAAGAGTTAAAAACTTAGAGATATTACTTAATTTAACTCTTTAATTTACTAAATATTAATCCTTAACTCTTACTTCTTAACTCTTACTTCTTAACTCTTACTTCTTAACTCTTACTTCTTAACTAAAAGTAACATGAAACACATACTCTCCATCTTCCTCATCTCAGCTTCCCTATTTTCTTGCTCAAAGCAAGAAGGGCTTCAAAATGCTGCTCCTTCAGAATTTCAATCGGAAATAAAATCAGCCGAAACGGGTCAAATTCTTGATGTCCGTACGAGCGATGAATATAGCAAAGGGCACATTGAAGGGGCGATTTTGGCGGATATTTCAAGTAATTTATTCCAAGAGGTAACGGCCAAACTAGACAAAAATAAAACAGTCTTTGTCTATTGCTTATCGGGCGGGCGTTCGGGTGAGGCAGCATCGCAATTACAAGCCATGGGATTTAAATCTATCGTGAATCTTTCAGGCGGGATATTGGCTTGGCAATCGGCCAACTTGCCATTGAGCACGAACGAGGGTGTTTCAGCCCCATCAACTGGTATGTCCCTCGCCGATTTTGATAAACAAATAGCAGGCAATAAATTAGTGATCGTCGACTATAATGCAACTTGGTGCGGTCCATGCAAACAATTAAGCCCTGTATTAGAAGCCTGGGTAAAAGAGCAAAAAGGCAAGGTAGAATTAATCAAAATCGATGTAGACGAAAACCCCGAACTCGCTAAAGCCAAACATATTGAATCCATCCCCTATTTAGAATTCTACAAAGATGGAAAATTGGCCGACAAGCAAATCGGCATGGGTGAGGCAAAAGCAATGACAGAAAAATGGAATCAAATCCTGTTATAGAGAAAAGTTAAGAAGTAAGAGTGAAGAATTAAGAGATTTGGATTTGTTTGTAGTGAAGAATTAATCGCGTCTTTTTAACTATTACCTTTAGTCTCTAGTTAAGTGACAATTTCTTGTAAAAAACCGAATAGGAATAAAAAATTGGATTCAAATAAAGGAATCACAATTTTTAATTTTTAATTCTTCTCTCTTAACTCTTACCTATTAACTCTTGAGTCAGCCCCTCATACGAATTTTCACGATCCCCGCAGAGAACATCGTCAACAAAGCGATAAAGAAGATACTCACCCAAACAGGAAAGTAAACCATCAAGAACCCTGTTATCAAAGCTCCAATCGCATAACCTAAATCGCGCCACAAACGAAATACCCCAAAGCTTTTCGCGCGATCCAAAGGATGAGTATTTGCTGCGATTGCAACCATGAATGTCGGGTAAACCAGCGCTGTTCCGAGTCCTAAAAGCACCGACAATCCAATAAACTGCCAAAAAACTTGGGCGAACAATAATCCAAACATTGCCAGAGCTTGAAGCAACATGCCATAAATCAACAAATCCTTATGGCAGAACATATCAGACAATTTCCCGGTCCCCAATTGCGAAATTCCCCAAACCATGGGATAAATTGCGGTAATGATACCAACTTCGGCCAACGTAAATCCTTTGGCAATGAGCAAAACAGGAAACACCCCCCAGATCATCCCATCATTCAAATTATTCACTAATCCTGCCTGGGTAATTGCTCCCAAATTGGGGTTCCGCCATGTCGTATCCTGAAAAATTGAAGCCAAACGAGGCATCAAACTTTGTTGGGACGCCGCCGAAACATGCCCCCTTGTATCATGCACGAAGAAAATACTTAGCAGCAAGCCCAAGCCAACAAACCCTAAACCCAGATAAAAGGGATAAGGTTGAATCCCATAAGTTGAAGCAATCCATGCAGTTAAAAAAGCCACCATACCCACGGAAAGATAGCCAGCAAATTCATTAATTCCCATGGCTAAACCCCGATTTCGATCGCCCACCAAATCAATTTTCATTGTTACTGTGCTCGACCAAGCCAAACCCTGATTGAAGCCCAAGAGGACGTTCGCACCTACAATCCAATTCCAAGAAGGTGCCCACATAAAAATAAAAGGAATCGGGACGGCGATAAACCAACCGAGAATCAACAAATTCCGCCGACCAATCTGATTAGCAAAATGCCCTGCATAATAATTCGCGATGGCTTTTGAGATTCCAAAAACGACAATAAAAGAAAATAAAACCGCATGCGAATCCATGCCAAAGGATTGCGAAGCAAAACTGGGTAAAATAGACCTTTCCAGTCCAACCATCCCGCCCACAAAGGCATTGATTAGTACTAACAATCCAAATTGTTTCCAATTGTTTCTTAAACCTAAGTGTGTAGAGATTCCTGACATTTCCATCCACAAAGGAGCCAAAATGCCAAGCAAATCCACTTATCAAATGTTAAATTAACTTTTCTTCGCCCGAATTCTACTTAAACTAACTTGTGTGATACCCAAGTATGAGGCAATGTATTTCAATGGGATGCGACGCAATACTTCAGGCTGTTCCTGAGATAAAAGTCTGTAGCGTTCTTCAGCTGTATGAAACTGCAAATTTTCAATGCGCTGAATTGTTTGAACATAAGCACGCTCAAATAAGCGTGTAAACAAACGTTCTATATCTCGATGATCATCGTAAAGCGCAATGAGTTCCTGTGTCGAAATTGACCAAACTTCAGCATCCTCTAAAACTTGAATAGCTTTTTTACTTGGAACACCTGCAAAAAGGCTCTCAGCACGTGCAATCAAGCAAAATGGCTCATAAAAGCCTTCTGTAACATCATTACCATCATGAAAATAATATATCCGAGCTAAACCCGTTTTCAAAAAATAAAGCGTTTTACAGGTTTGACCTATATGCTGTAAATCCTGATTTTTAGGGATGAATTGTATGTGAATGAGCGCATTTAAAGCCTCTTCAGATGATCCTGATAATTGAGAAATTTCCTTGAAATGCGTAATCAGCGCGTGAGACATAATTTATTACCCAATTTGTTGAGACGCGACACCTTGCTTATATTCCCAATTATTTATCTTTCTCAAAGCCCAAGGACACCGAATTCACGCAGTAGCGTAAGCCTGTTTCCGTAGGTCCATCATCAAATACGTGTCCCAAATGACCGCCACATTTTGCACAGGTAATTTCTATGCGACGCATACCTAACGTTAAATCAGGGGTTTCTTTAATGACGCCCTCCTTGATTTCTTTGTCGAAAGAAGGCCAACCGCAATGTGAATCAAATTTGGAATCCGATTTAAACAAACGCGTTCCACAACCCTTGCAAGTGTAATAACCTTTATCTACATGCATCAAAAACTTACCTGTATATGGGCGTTCCGTTCCCTTTTGACGCAAAATATAAAATTCTTCTTCACTTAATTTAGCCTTCCATTCCGCTTCAGAAGTTGGTAATTGATCCATTGCTTTCGTTGATTTAGGTGCTTGGCTACATGCCTGGAAGGCAAATGCCCATACAAACAAGAAATAAGAAAATGATTTCATAGCATTTCGTTTCAGGTTAAACGAAAAATGAGCGCAAATGTTTTACTCGATCAAATCACCCAAAAACATTAAATAAGGAGTCTCCGCTGGTGCATCGATATCCTTGTAGCGGTGATAATTCCCCAAAATCAAATTCTGAATAGTTTTTTTCAAACGCTTCCAACGCGCCTCAGGTAAATTCGCCCGACGATCCCAGTAGTCAATCCGTGTATCTAGCGGCTCAAAACGTTGATTCGGAAATTTCTCAGCAACTGCTTTACGCAGCTCAATCAAAAACTCGAGTTTCTTACGATAAGGCCCAACTTTATCCTCATGTGGACGTTGTATGCGCTCCCACAAAGATGGAGGAGTACCCTGGTTTCCCTTTACTCCCACCTGTTGCTCAGAATGCAAACGGTATTGTACATAGGTTGCCGGAATAAAATCAATCTTATTTTCCAAACCGGCCGCTAATCCCATCCACGCATCGTGTAAGAAATAGCTTGGCAAATTTGTAGGGAATGGCGTAATGCGATCCAAAAATCGTTTACGAATTCCCATAGTACATCCCGTTACCCGATTTCCATCTAATAAAATATCAACGGATTTCCCCAACTTCCAATCTCGCTGCTGCTCCTCCCTAAAACGGAAGGTTGACCACAAGCGCTTGCCAGAAATTTGGCCAAACTCATCCACTAAAACTGCATCCGTAAATACAACTTCGGCATTTTCATGATGATTAAAGTAGGTTGCGATACGTTCGATTTTTTGAGGATCCCAAAAATCGTCTTGATCTGCTGGAAAAATATAATCACCTGTACAAAGCGTAAGTGCTTTTTGGAAATTTTGATACGTTCCTAATCGAGTCGGATTTTGATGAATCTGCAAAGGCAAGCGATCCTTGAATTGCTCTAGAATCAACATGGTTCTGTCCGAAGAACCTTCATCACACACAATTACCTCATCGGGCGGTAAGGTCTGATCAACCAAACTACTCAACTGCGTCCGGAGAAATTTTTCTCCATTCAAGGTACAAAGTGCAACAGATATCTTCAAAACTTATCCATTAATGGGCCTCCAACCAGTTCATACCAACGCCAATGCCCGTCTCAATCTTCACGCCTAAATCCAAGGCCTGACACATAATTTCATCAATGTGCGTACGAAGGTAATCAATTTCTGAAACATGCGCATCAAAAACCAATTCATCATGTACCGTCAAAATCATGCGTGATTTAAGATTTTCCCGTTCAATAAACGCCTGAATCTGAATCATGGCCACTTTAATCATATCGGCCGCAGAACCTTGAATCGGTGCATTGATCGCATTTCGCTCAGCAAAACTACGCTCATTCATATTGGATGACAAAATATCACGCAAATACCGACGGCGACCCAAGACCGTTTCCACATAACCCAACTCGCGAGCTTGTGTAATTGTCGTGTCCATAAAGGCTTTGACACCCGGAAACTCCACAAAATATTGGTCAATGATTTCCTTCGCTTCGGTCCGAGAAATCCCTAAAGATCCCGCCAAACCAAAAGCAGATTGACCATAAATAATCCCAAAATTGACCGCTTTAGCTCTTCTACGTAATTCAGATGTCACTTCATCTAAGCTTACTTTAAATACCTTGGCTGCCGTGGCTTTATGCACGTCAATTCCCTGGTTAAAAGCATTCAACATCGCTTCATCTTTGGCAAAAGCAGCCATAATCCGTAACTCGATTTGAGAATAATCGGCCGATAAAATCTGAAAATCAGCATTGCGAGGAATGAATGCCTTTCGAATCTCCCGACCTCGCGGTGTACGAATTGGGATATTTTGCAAGTTGGGATCCTTCGAAGACAAACGTCCCGTTGCCGTTACCGCCTGCATGAAGGAGGTATGTATACGACCTGTTTTCGGCGAAATCAATTGAGGTAAGGCATCGACATAGGTCGACTTCAATTTCTGCAATTCTCTAAAGTCCAAAATCAAACGCGCAATTTCATGCTCTGCTTCCAATTTGGATAAAATCTCCTCCCCTGTCTGGTATTGGCCTGTTTTCGTTTTCTTTGCTTTGGGATCTAATTTCAATTTTTCAAATAGGATCTCACCCAATTGCTTGGGAGATGCGACATTAAATTCCTGCCCCGCTACTTCAAAGATTTTTTGTTGGACCTCGCGCGAATCCGTTTCCAAGGTCTTCGACATCTCTTGTAAAAATGCTACATCCAAATTAACCCCCTCACATTCAATCTTCGATAAGACGCGAGCCAAAGGCAATTCTACCTCGTTCAATAATTCGATCGCTTTGGGATTCTTGCTTAATTGCTCATCCAAGAAAGGTTTTAATTGCAAGGTAATATCTGCATCTTCCGCTGCATATTCTTTGATATCCTCCAAAGCAACATCGCGCATATTGCCTTGCTTGGCTCCTTTTTTGCCGATCAAGGTCTCAATAGACAAAGGTTCATAGCTCAAATAGGCCATGGACAAAGCGTCCATGTTGTGGCGCTTTTCCGGTTCGATAAGGTAATGAGCCAGCATGGTATCATAGGTTGCACCTTTGATTTCCACACCATAATTGGCCAACACACTCATATCGTATTTGATATTCTGCGCAACTTTTTGAATAGCCTCGTTCGCAAACAATTCCTTGAATAAATCCACTTGCGTTTGCGCCTCCGCCTGATTTTCCGGGAATGGCACATAAAAAGCTTCACCTTTTCGGTAGGCAAATGACATCCCAACGAGTTCAGCCTCAACCGCCGTTAAACTGGTGGTTTCCGTATCAAAACAGAAGGAATCTTGTCGGCCTAAAAATCCAATCAAAGATTTGATCGCTGCTTCCCCTTGCACCAAATGGTATTGGTGGGCTGTATTTGCCAAATTACTGAAATGCGACACCTTTTCTTCTTCCTCCTCGGCCATCATGAAATCAGCTGGAGCAGCTGCAGGCGAACCAAACATATCCATTTGATTAGCAGCCACTTTGGGGCTTGCTTTGGCTTTCGGAGCAGCAGGCTCAGGGTCTTCGCCCAAGATTCTGCGACGTAAGGTTCTAAATTCTAATTCGTCCAATAAAGGTTCCAATAAATCCTTCTTGGGTGCGGTAATAACTAATTTATCTTCTTCGTATTCAATGGGCACTTCACACAAGATGGTTGCCAAATGACGCGATAACATGCCTTGCTCTTGGAAATTCTCCAAGTTTTCACGCAGCTTACCTTTTAATTTATCCGTATTTTGGAACAGGTTCTCCATGGAACCATATTCCTCAATGAGTTTCTGAGCCGTCTTCTCTCCAACTCCCGGAACCCCAGGAATATTGTCCACAGCATCACCCATAAGCCCCAACATATCTATAACTTGGTCAACGTTTTGGATGTTCCATTTGGCACAGACCTCTTTGGGACCTAAAATCTCCACGCCCTTGCCCATAAAAGCAGGCTTGTACATTTTGATTCGCTCCTCTACTAATTGGCCATAATCCTTGTCGGGCGTCATCATATACACCTCAATATCCGGATTCGCACGCACGGCTTTTTTGGCAATTGTCCCAATGATGTCATCGGCTTCATAGCCATCCAAAATCAAAATAGGGATATCCATCGCCTCCACTAATTTCTTCACATAGGGAATGGCAACGGTGATATCTTCCGGTTGTTCCTGCCGCTGAGCCTTATAAGGCGTATATTCGACGTGACGGAATGTAGGTGCCGAAGTATCAAAGGCAACCCCCAAGTAATCAGGCTTTTCCTTTTGAATGACTTCCAAAATGGTGTTTGTGAAACCAAAAACGGCACTTGTATTTAAGCCTTTTGATGAAATCCGGGGTGTTTTAGCGAACGCAAAATGGGCACGATAAATCAGCGCCATGGCATCAAAAAGGAATAATTTTTTCATAGAAATTGACTAAATTTGAACGAGCAGAAAGCCCGCTCAAAGATAAGAAATAAAAATTCTGAATTATGAATTTAGCCGCCCTTCGTGAGAATTATCAAAAAGGTGAACTTTTAGAAACTACGGTTGACAAGGACCCAATCCAACAATTTAAAATTTGGTTTCAGGAAGCATCAAATGCCAAAGTTCCTGAGCCGAATGCCATGTTTTTGAGCACCGTTGGGCACGATAATAAACCGGCAGGGCGTATCGTCTTATTAAAACATGTCGATGAGGCTTTCTCCTTTTTCACGAATTACCATTCCCGTAAAGGGGCAGAATTAGCGCATCATGCGCAGGCGTCCCTTACATTCTTTTGGGGCGAATTAGAGCGTCAAGTACGCATCGAAGGCCGTGTACATAAGATGTCGGAAGTCCTTTCCACGGAATATTTCCACCAACGTCCGCGCGAATCGCAGTTAGGCGCATGGGTTTCTGACCAAAGTTCCCGGGTAGAATCACGTGAATATTTGGAGCAACGCTATGCGGAATTAGCCAAAGAATACGAGGGCAAAGAAATCCCAAAACCTGCGCATTGGGGAGGATATGAATTAATTCCGGATTATTTCGAATTCTGGCAGGGGCGGCCGTCGCGATTACATGATCGGATTGTGTATGAAAAAACGGGCCAGAGCTGGGAGCGGTATCGGATAGCACCATAGATTGGACGTTAGACGTTAGACGTTGGACTTTAGACGTTTGAGGTGACATCCCCCTACGGACTACGGACTCTTTCCCTCCGGACTAACCACTGACAACTGACCACTGATAACTCCCTCCGGACTCCGGACTAATCCCCTCCGGACTGACCACTGACCACATGCAACTGAACACCATTCGGACTCCGGACTTTTTCCCTCCGAACTAGCGCCTGACTATTTTATCAGTTTTTAATTCTTTTTCCGAATTAGACTTCTTTGTTTTTGCACCTAAGTTTGTTTTCAAATAGACAGCTCATGCAAAAGCCACAAAACTACCCGATCAGCGACCCAAACTTTGAGGCCTCGATTTTAGAAGATCCACAACTTTCGCCTATTCCTCGCTGGCATAAAACCCTTGTCGCCGAACGCCTCCGCGTACGCAACGAATTCAACAATCCTGACATCCCTTGGGAAGAAGTTATTCAAAAACTCAAAAGCCAACATGACAATTTATAAAATCGTCACGAATTCACACGTTTATGTTGAAATGAGTGAAAGCATAACTTGGTATAATAATCAAGTATCACTTTTAGGTACCTATTTTTTGAATCAGATCTCTCTATCATTGGAGCTCATAAGTCAATTTCCTCACTTGACCTATGTCCGCTATTCCCACAGTATCCGTTGTTGTATCATCCCTCGATTCCCCTTCATGATTCATTATCAAGTTGATAAAGCCAAACAAGCTATTTTGATCATTGCCATTCTGCATATGCGCAGAAGAACTTAGAGTAGAGGTAAGAGGTAAGAGGTAAGATTTAAGAGGGAAGAGGTAAGAAGTCCGGAGGTGCAATTCTTTAAGCCTTCCCTTCGGACTGACAACTGACCACTGCCCCCCTCCTTCGGACTTCGGACTATTTCCCTCCGGACTAACAACTGACCACTGACCACTGCCCCCCCTTCGGACTCCGGACTATTTCCCTCCGGACTGACGACTAGTGACTAGTGACTTCCCCCCTCTTACCTCTTACCTCCCCCCTAATCCTCCCTCCTCGGATCCACCCGCCACCCGAGCTTCCTTAATTGCTGCACCCGCAAACTGCGATGCCCAAATTCCTCCATCACGACCCCCTGCATCCAATACACCCCATTCCCCCGAAACGAATACTTCTTCAAATCCGCCGGAAAATGCACCGTATCAAAAAACTCACCACGCACATCCACAAAATAACCGAAATACATGCGGTCGCCCGACTTCGTTCGCGTCGGCTTTAAGGTCACCAAATAACCCAAGATATCCCCGCGATCATACGCAAAATCAGCATTCAACAAGGTTTTTGGCAAGTCGGAAACCAAATCATACGGCGAGCACAACGGAAAGCCCAAGATCTCCCACTGATCAAAGGCATCCTCCGCAGGATCATGCAACAACTCCGGCAATACTCCCAAATCCGACACCTCATCCCCAAACAATTCCATCGCTACCACCGGCGCCACCTTCCCCTGAAAACGCGCATGCGCCTCCCAAAGCAAAGGCTTCTTCTCCACCCCCAAATACCGAAATGCCCCCACCCGAATCAACAAAATCGCCTGCTCCAATCCCAACGAAACCCGATGCACAAAATCCTCCCAAGACCGAAAAGGCCCACCCTGCCGCCGCGCTTCCAACAAATCCTGAATCACCCGCTTCTCCAATCCCTTCACATGCACCCAGCCCAACCAAATCACCGATCCCCGAATCGAAGTCAAATACTCACTCGCATTAATTTCCGGCGCCTCCACCTGTGCCCCACACCGCCGTGCCTCATGCACATAAAACTCCGTCCGATAAAATCCCCCAAAATTATTAATCACCGCCACCATAAACTCCAGCGGATAATAAGTCTTCAAGTACAAACTTTGGTAACTCTCCACCGCAAACGACGCCGAATGCGCCTTCGAAAACGAATAGCCCGAAAAACTCTCCATCTGACGCCACACCTCCCGCGCCACCACCTCCGCATAACCCTTCCCCGCACAATTCACAAAAAATGCCTCCCGAATCCGCTCAAACTCCCCGCGCGAACGCGATTTGCCCGACATCCCCCGGCGCAATACATCCGCCTCCGCCAAACTCAAACCCGCAAAATAATGCGCCACCTTAATCACATCCTCCTGATACACCATCACCCCATACGTCTCCTTCATCAACTCCCCCATCAAAGGATGCACCGGCTCATACGAATCCGGCGCATGAAAACGCTCAATGTAAGCCTTCATCATCCCCGAGGACGCGACACCCGGTCGGATAATCGACGAAGCCGCCACCAAAGTCAAGTAATCCTGGCAGCGCAACTTCTTCAGCAACTGACGCATCGCCGGCGACTCAATGTAAAAACAACCCATCGTCTCATGCCGCATCAACTGCTTACGAATCCCCTCATCCTGCATAAAATCCTGCACCCGATGCACATCCACATCCACCCCCCGATTCGCACGAATGATATCCACCGACTCCTTAATATGTCCCAAACCTCGCTGCGACAAAATATCAAACTTCGCAAAACCAATCTCCTCCGCCACATACATATCAAACTGGCAAATCGGGAAGCCCTTGGGCATCGGTTCCAACGCCGTATACGCAAACAAAGGCTCCTCCGAAATCAAAATGCCGCCGGCATGAATGCTCAGGTAATTCGGGAAGTCCAACAATAAATTTCCATACTTCACAATCAAACCCTGTATCTCCGAACTCACTTCCCGCATCGCGGTAGCAGGGTCCAACCACGCATCAATTTCGGCTTTGGGCAATCCAAAAACCTTCGCCAATTCCCGGTAAATGGATTTATCGCGAAAGGTCACATACGTGGCCAGCAGGCAAACGTGCTTCGCCCCATAACGCTTAAAAATATAATCGATGATGTCATTACGCTCATCCCACGAAAAATCAATATCAAAATCCGGCGGACTCGTCCGATGTGGATTAATGAATCGCTCAAAATACAAATCCAAGGCCACCGGATCCACATCCGTAATCCCCAAACAATAGGCCACAATCGAATTCGCCCCAGACCCTCGCCCCACATGAAAATACCCCCGCGAACGCGCATAACGGATAATATCCCAGGTAATCAGAAAATAGGCATCAAAATGCAATTCATGAATCACCTTCAGCTCCTTCTCCACCCGCGCCTTCGCCTCCCGGTCCGAACGGGGATACCGATAACGTAAACCTTCATGGGCCAATTTGGTCAACAATGCCAAATCATCCTCCCGACTTGAGCCATACAATCGTCGGTTCTTTGGTAACTTAAAATCAAAACGAAAGGTGCAGTCGGCCAGCAACTGCTCAGCAGCATCCAATAATCCAGGGTAATCCCGGCAAATCTCCCGCAACTCCTCCGGCGTGTACATCCGCTCATCTTCCTGCGCTTGCGCTTTGGGAGAGAGTTTACTCAATAAGACATTTTGGTCAATCGCCCGCAACAAACGATGCATCGAAAAACCCTGCTTGTTCAAAAAAGTAACCGGTTGGCACCACACCATCCCATCCAAATCCTTCACATTCCACAAGGCCTTCAAATCGGTTCCACGAACACCCCAGCGCTCGTTTTTACCGAGGGTACGCAAAGTCTTTCGCCGACTAAACGGAAAAATGGTCCACACATCCTCCCATTCCGGGGGACGCTCCGGCCAGTCACCACCGGCCAATAAAACCTGGGAGGCAAAGGCATTAATCTGTGCCAAACCTGCGGGATTCCGCGCCAAACACACATAGCCTTTGGCAAATTCCATCCCCACCACCGGCTTAATCCCCGCCTCCGTACAAGCTTGCACAAAATCAAAAACACCCGAAGTCCGATGAATATCAGTCAAAGCCAACACCTGAATACCCCGCGCAAGCGCCGCCTCCACCAGCTGCTCGGGCGAAAGCGTTCCATAACGCAGGCTATAATACGAGTGACAATTCAGGTACATGACTATTCCGACTTAGGTACTAAAGCATTCCGACGCTCCCCGCGCTCCATCAAACCACTCGCCCGTAAAACAGAAAACTCCCCGTAGCGATTTCGGAGATTATCCATCGCTCCATACAAAGGCACCAACCGCGCCCCATCATCAAACAAGCTCAATTGCTCCTGACCCTGTAATAATTTGGAAAATCGCACCCCAATCAAGCGAATCAACAGTCGGCGATCATACAATTTCTCAAACAATTCATGCACCGCCGGAATCAAACGATGATCACTCGCTGAGGCAGGAATACTGATTTGTCGGGTATGCGTATCAAAATTCGAATAACGTAATTTGACCGTGATGCAGGAGGTGCATTGGCCGAGTTTGCGGAGGTCGTAGGCCAACTGCTCCGTGAGCGAACCCAAGATGCGGTGCAACAAATGTACGTCCGTCGTGTCTTGCTCAAAGGTAATCTCCTTCGAGAGTGACTTTTGTTCCGAATAAGGGACTACGGGGCGTAAATCGATACCATTGGCCCGCTCCCATAGCATAACACCTGATTTACCAAAAGTTCGCTCCAGCACCTTCAGCGGCATTTGGCTGAGAGTACCCACATGCACGATACCCATATTTCGGAGGGTCTGGGCCGTTACAGCCCCGATCATCGGAATCTTCCCAACCGTCATGGGTGCTAAAAATGATTTCTCCTCTCCAGGTAAGACCTGATATTGTCCGGCAGGTTTAACGTGATTCGTCGCGACTTTGGAAACCGTTTTATTAACGGATAGGCCAAAGGAAATCTGCAAACCTGTTTCTTTGTGAATCTTTTGGCGCAAATCCGTCGCAAACTGATACGAACCAAAAAACCGCTCCATACCCGTCATATCCAAATAAAACTCATCAATCGACGCCTTCTCTACCACAGGTGCCCGATCCATAATCATCCGCGTCACCCAATCCGAATGCTGTGCGTACGCTTCAAAATCCCCACGCAACACGAGCGCATCCGGACACAACTTCAAGGCCATCCGCATGGGCATCGCCGAACGCACCCCAAAAGTACGTGTCTCATAACTACATGCGGCTACGACACCACGGTCCGACAAGCCTCCGACGATCA
>CALLKB010000003.1 GCA_938008575.1 uncultured Cytophagaceae bacterium
ACATGAGTCGGGCGAAGATTTTTCAACCCGCGAAGTAAAGAATATTTTACGCGAAATAATTGAACACGAGCCCGTTGGACATGCCTACTCGGATGAGGAATTAGAAGGCTTGCTGGCTGAAAAAGGCTTCGTCGTGAAAAGAAGAACAGTGGCTAAATACCGAGAGCAGTTGGGGATTGCGGTGGCAAGATTGCGTAAGGTTTTGTAATAATTCATTTAAACATACGTTACGGCAGAATCAACATTGTTTTATTGTAAATTGTATTTTACTTAGAATTTTCACGCTTTAGGCATTAAAATTTACATTACGTTTTGTTTTCTTAACAATCATGCGCTTAAGATAACTATCTAATAATCTTTTCCTGACTTTGTCATTTTGTTGGCTTACTAGATTTGTGCCCACAACAAATCTCCTAAGTAAACATGAAAAAAAAATTACAATCCGTTAGGCTAAAAAAAATGTTGCAAATCATTTGCTTCAGTTTTGGTGCTATTTTAATGGGTCAGTCGGCAAATGCCCAAGGTACTGATGCAACGATTTTCGGTAAACTAACCGATGAAAAAGGGGAGTCTATCCCTGGGGTAACTGTTCGTTTAAAGAATGAATCAACGGGATTTCAGTCAGGAACGATATCAAATGCAAAAGGTGAATTTCAAATGCAACAATTGCCACTTGGAAAGCCTTACTCGATCACCTTTACATTCGTAGGGTATCAAACCATTAAATTTTCGGATTATGCGGTCAATCAAGGGGATAAAATCCGGGTTGATGCTAAAATGACTCCGAGCAATACGCAACTTAATGAAGTAATTGTGAATGGTAATTCATTTGTAAATAAAGAAACGGCCCGTGCTGGTGCGGCGATTGCTGTGACTTCTTTACAAATGAAACAATTACCTATGGAAGGACGTAACTTTACGGCTTTAACGGCTCTTTCACCTATGCAAGGTAAGAATGGTAGTTTTAGTGGACAACGTAGTTCATCTACCAATGTGACCATGGACGGTGTGAATGCACGTAATATGTATACGAATGGTGCTGTAGGAAATGGTCCATATACTATTTCGCAAGAAGCCATACGTGAATATCAAGTGTCAACCAATAATTACGATGTGACGCAAGGTCGTATGGGTGGTGGATCTTTGAATGCTGTGACTAAAAATGGTACAAACCAATTAGAGGGATCTGCCTTTTTCTTCCAACGTGCTAGTAACGCTTATGCATTTGGGAAAGAATTATTTCCAATGAATAGTAGATACAATCCAAATGGAACTGAGCGTAAAACGAATATTGATCAAAAGCAATATGGTTTTTCATTAGGTGGTGCGATCATAAAAGATAAATTACATTATTTCGTTGCTTACGATCGTCAAACGGAGACTATCCCTTTTCAAATTGCTCCTGTTTTTGATGCAACGAATGAACAACGCTTTGGAATAACAAAAGCAAATTTGGACGAATTAATTTCCATCGCTCGCGCTAAATATGGTATGAAAAATACAGAACAATATGGGGATTTTTCGCGTAATACCGAAGCAAATGCTCTTTTTGCACGTATTGACTGGCAAATTAACGCGAAAAATAAATTAACATTTCGCAATAACTTAACAACATGGTTCGCTCCGAATTCGCAAAATGACAACTCTAATATCAATTTATTTGAAAGTTATATAGGTTATAAAACGACAGAAAATAGTGCAATGGTTTCGTTGCGCTCAGAGTTGGCTCCCGAATTGACAAATGAGCTAAAGTTTCAATTTCAGACGGTTAATCGTAATTATTTAGTAAATGATGATTTGCCTGCAGCAAATATTCCTCGAGCTATTATTACTGTTAAATCTACAATACCAACGGCAACGAATCCTCTTGCAACACAAACTAAAACTGTTCAATTTGGTGGACAGCGTTACGGTACTGAATATGCGAATGATATGACATTGCATTTAGCAAATACGTCGTATTTACGTAAAGGGAATTTGAATTTCAAGTTCGGTACAGATAATATGTTGACTTTTTTAGATTCTAAAATTGTCAATGAAATGAATGGGCGGTTTTTCTTCAATAGTTTAGCTGATTTCGCTAATTTAAAGCCAAGTAGGTATGCAAGAGAAGTTCCATTGTCTGATCCAGCAGTTCAGCAGTCTTTATTGGATTTCTCAGCATTTGGACAGGTTGATTTTGAGCCTTTCAAAAATGTAACGGCAATGGCCGGTTTGCGTTATGATGCAACGATTTTCTTCAAACAAGGAGATGCAAATCAAGTGTCCGAAGCTAAGTTGGGAATCAAAACAAACAATCCGCTAAATGATTTCAATAATTTTCAGCCAAGATTTCAAATTACTTGGGATTACCAGGGACGTCAAAAAGATATCATCAAGTTAGGAGGAGGAATTTTCTCAGCACAACCAGTATCATATTTGCAATTGAATAATATTCAAAACTCGGGTACAATTGTAGGTTCAATTGATGTTTCGGGTGCTGCAGTTCCAACGCCAAATTTCTCGGCATATCGGAATGATCCATCTACGACACCTGGAATTCCAGCAGGCTCAAGTTACATTTCGACGATTAATGCGGTGACGAAGGATTTTCAAGTTCCTTCGATTTATAAAATCAATTTATCGTACAACCGTTTCTTCAACGATCGTTTTCGTGCAGGTGTGAATTTATTAGCATCTAAAACTGTAAACAACTATGCTTACTATGATCGCAATATTGTTGATAAGCCTTATTTTACACTTTCTAATGAAGCGAATCGTGGGGTTTTTGTACCAGCTTCAACGATTCCAGCCAATGGAGCAACTGATTGGACAAAAGGAAGGAAGTCAACAGAATTGGGTCGAGTTTTGGAATTAGAATCGACAGGTATTTTGAATCAATTGGCTGTCGTAGTTGATGCAAGTATGAAGATCGGTACGGATGGTTATTTTTCTGTTAGTTACACGAAGAATGATACGAAGGATAATAGCTCATTTAATTGCTGTGTAGCGAATACATCTACTTTTCGTCCTGTGGTAGACGATCCTCGCGATCAAACAGTGGCTTATTCCGATGATCAGTTTGCAGATAAATTAGTGATTTCAGGTGCTTCTCCTACTTACAAAGGGTTTCAATTAGGAGCAATTTTGAATGGAGTAGGTGGAACTCGTTATTCGTTTATGGTCGGTGGTAACAAAAGTATCAATGGCGATTTTAACCTGACGAATGATTTAGCATTTGTTTTTGATCCGAATTCGCCTTCTGTTCCTGCTGCTATTAGAACAGGTATTCAAGGATTATTAGATAATCCCGATGTAGTAGAAAGCGTTAAAACGTATATCCGTGAGAATGTAGGTAAGGTTGCAGCACGAAATGGTGGTGTGAATCCATTCTATTATACAGTTGATTTGCGTTTAACGAAAGACATCCGGATTTTGAAGAAACAAAATATTGCTTTCTCTGCTGATTTTTTCAACTTCTTGAATATGTTGGATAAAACGCAAGGAGTTAGTTACAACCAAGGAAACATTAACTTAGTTTCCATGACAGGTTTCGATCAAGCAACGCAAAATTATACCTATAGCGTTGAAACGGGTGCGGGTAGAAAATTGAACTCCGCAGGTGGTACACCATGGCGTATTCAATTGGGCCTTCGTTATTCGTTTTAAGCTAACGGATTCCTAGTTTTTTTTAAGACCTGCATCTCCATGCAGGTCTTTTTATTTTTTATGGTAACTTGTGCGAATAAAACCATTTAATCGATGAAAATTAAGTTATTGTTTGGCATGTTGTTTCCCACCATGCTATTTGCTCAAAGTATTCAAGTGCCAACAGGTTTTTCTGTTGCGGAAATTGCCAAAAATCAAGGCGCAACGCGTCATATAACGGTTTCCAAAGAAGGGCATGTCTATGCTAAATTGTCCAAATTAAAGGATGGGAACGGAATCGTTCAACTCAAAGATGCGAATCAAGATGGCGTATTCGAATCAGAATCATTGTTTGGGAATTATCCGGGAACAGGCATCATGATTGATGGCGAATATTTCTATGCATCTTCCAATAAAGGCGTTTTTCGTTATGCCTTAAATGCGAAAGGCGAAATTGCTGATATTAACAAACCCGAAACAATCGTTGATGGCTTACCCGATCATGGTCGGGATAATGCCAAACCTTTTGTTTTCGATCAAGGTAAAAAACATATCTATGTAACAATCGGATCCTGGAATGACCCTTGTAGGGTCCCTGGCACAGGCCAAGGCATGAATCCTTGTGCGATTTTGGATTCTGCGGGAGGAGTCTGGCAGTTCGATGCGAACAAATTAAATCAAGGATTCAAGGATGGCGTGCGTTACGCTACGGGATTGAAAAATGCCGTAGGGATTACTTGGAATCCACAAACGCAAAGCCTTTTTGCAATGGCACATGGCCGTGGACAATTCCACGATTTTTATCCGCAATATTATACACCACAGCAATCACAGGAATTACCTGCAGAGGCAATGTATGAATTTAAAAAGGCAGGCGATGATGCTGGTTGGCCTTATATCTATTACGACCAAAAACAAAACAAGAAAATTGTTGCTCCAGAATATGGCGGTGATGGAAAGAAAACGGGTGGAGAAAAAGCCTTGAATCCGGTTGTCGCTTTTCCTGCACACATGGGGCCAAATGACATCTTATTTTATCAAGGGAATCAATTTCCTGCGCGTTATAAACAAGGCGCATTCATTGCCTTTCATGGCCAATCAGCTGAGTTGAAGAAGGGTTATCTCGTTGCTTTTGTGCCTTTTAAAAATGGAAAGCCAACAGGTAAGTGGGAGATTTTTGCTGATAATTTTGCAGGGACGGATTTGGCAAAACCTACGGGGCCGATTCAACATCGACCATGTGGTCTAGCTGAAGGGCCGGATGGGTCGTTGTATGTCTGTGATGATTTGGGTGGAAGTATTTACCGAATTCAATTTAAAAAATAAGAGCAAGTGCTTGTGAACGTTGGACTTAGCTTTTAAGAACGCAATAAATTGATATTTTTTTCGATTGAATGTTTCGATTTTTAAAAACTATTTCTACCTTTGCAGTCCCGAAAGGGTAATGGTTGCGTAGCTCAACTGGATAGAGCATCTCACTACGGATGAGAAGGTTTGG
>CALLKB010000004.1 GCA_938008575.1 uncultured Cytophagaceae bacterium
AACAATTTACAGGCTTAAAAGGCGTTCTAGTAGATATCAACGATACGATCAAAGGATTCAACGCAATCATTGATGGTGAATATGACCACTTGCCTGAGGCGGCTTTCAACTTAGTTGGAACCATCGAAGATGCAGTCGTTAAAGGAGAGAAATTACTAGCAGAAGCTGCTAAATAAGAAATACTATGTTTGTAGAAATTATTACACCCGATCGTAAAGTTTTCTCTGGAGAAGCCTCTGTGGTGACTTTACCTGGCGTGGATGGTTCTTTTCAGATTTTGAATGATCACGCGGCATTGGTTAGTACCTTGGAAAAGGGAACATTATCTGCTGATAAAGAGGTCTTTCAAATTGAAGGAGGAGTCGTAGAAGTGTTAAACAATAAGGTGTTAATTCTTGCAGAAGGCGTCAACTAATTCTATGAAAAAGCTCGTTTTTTTATTGCTAAGCGTAATTTTGTTGAGCTCTTGCTCAGAAAAGACGCAATTGACCGGTTCTTTAATGACGTTGATTAAAGAAAACCAATTGCCCTTGGATAAGATTCAGTTTTACAATGACAATGCGTTGTTTTTAGAAAGAGAATTGAATGCTTCGGATGCCAACGTGAAATCCGGGAAGATTACGATTGTTAATGGTAAGTCGATTAACCGTGTTAGCTTGGAGCAAGAAACGCCAGGTGTTTTGGTGAAAGAGACCAAAGATCAGTTGTTAATTTCCTTTGAGGCAGGAGCTGGCGAAGAAAAAAGTTTACACTTTGCCCCTGTTTTGGGTGAGCGCGGCGAATATTATTACCAATTGGTTGACGAGTCAGGAAGTCCTACTTTCTCTCGTTTAATGTATGATGGCAATAAATATTTGCTTTACAACAAAAAGAAAGTACGTTTATTGATTATGAAGTCATCCTTCTCAGGCTTAAAAGTAAGTAGCAAGCGGATGCGCGGTAATCGAATCAAATAATTAGTCTTTTATAGAAATTTGAAAATAGGATGCTTGCATCCTATTTTTTTTTGTTTCAAATTTACAAAGGTATGCCTGCATACCTTAAGCCCTATGAAAGCAGAAAAAACCGTTGACTTCCAGATTAAATCCAGTTGGTATGCGATTAGTCGCATGTACAATACCTATTCCGCACAATTTGATATGACGATGGCCATCGGTTATGTGTTGTTGCACATCGACAAAGAAGGCACTTCAGCTACCAAAATTGCGCCAGCTTTAGGTTTAGAATCGAGGAGTCTTACTCGTATGTTGAAAACGCTCGAGGATAAGAAATGGATTCGTCGGGAAGCGAATTTTGCGGATAAACGAGTGGTTAAGATTTTCCTTACCGACTTAGGGAAGCAGAAGCGAGATCAGGCGCGGCAAGGGGTGTTGATTTTTAATGACTTGATTTATCAGCGTATTGGGGAGGAAAAACTCCGAGATTTTTTTGAAGTTATCGGATCGATTAACAAAATATTAGACGAGGAGTCTGATACCATATTTGAATCAGTTTCAAACAAACTAAAGCAATAGCCATGAGTAGTTCAAATGCATTTAAAGGTGGTGAGTTTTTGATTCGCCCATTGTTGCCTTCGGAAATATTTATTCCTGAAGATTTTACGGAGGAGCAACGCATGATTAGTCAAACCTGTTTGGACTTTATCCGAACGGAGGTGAATCCCATTTTGGATGAGATTGATTCCGCGAAGGATGCAACTGTGATGGTTGGCCTTTTAGATAAGGCCGGAGAGTTAGGCTTGCTTGGGACATCTGTACCGGAGGAATTCGGTGGTTTTGGAATGGATTTCAATACGTCAATGTTGGTGGCGGAGGCTTGTGGTGGGGGACATTCCTTTGCTGTGGCTTTGTCGGCACATACGGGCATCGGAACGTTGCCTATTGTCTATTATGGTACTGAGGCGCAGAAAAAGGCCTATTTGCCTAAGCTTGCTTCTGGGGAATGGAAGGCGGCTTATTGTTTAACAGAACCCGATTCGGGATCGGATGCAAATGCGGCTAAGACGAAAGCAAAATTGAATGAAGCTGGTACGCATTATGTCTTGAATGGACAGAAAATGTGGATTACGAATGGAGGCTTCGCGGATTTGTTCATCGTATTTGCCAAAATTGATGATGATAAAAACTTGACTGCTTTTCTTGTTGAGAAATCCTTTCCGGGAATTTCGATGAATGAAGAGGAGCATAAAATGGGAATTAAGGGAAGTTCTACCCGCCAAATTTTCTTTACAGACTGTGAAGTACCTGTCGAGAATTTATTATTTAAACGCGAGGGAGGATTTAAGATTGCCGTTAATATTCTGAATATAGGTCGGATTAAATTAGCTGCTGCTGTGATTGGTGGTTCCAAAGGGATTGTTGATTTAGCTGTGAATTATTCGAATGAGCGGAAGCAATTTGGCAAATCCATTCATTCGTTTGGAGCTATTCAAGCAAAGCTTGCCAATATGATCGTGCGGACCTTCGCATCGGAGTCGGCTTGTTACCGCGCCGGTCAAAACATTGATGAGTCCATCGCAAGTTTATTGGCATCTGGATTACCTGAAGCGGAAGCTAAATTAAAGGGGGTTGAGCAATTTGCGATTGAATGTGCCATTTTAAAGGTGCATGGATCAGAGGTGTTGGATTATGTGGCGGATGAAGGCGTGCAGATATATGGTGGCATGGGATTCTCTGCGGAGGCTCCGATGGAGCGTTCGTATCGTGATTCTCGGATTAACCGCATATTTGAAGGTACGAATGAGATTAATCGTTTGTTGGCCGTAGGTACAGTATTAAAACGCGCCATGAAAGGGGAGATAGAGCTAATGTCTGCAGCGATGGCGGTAGGAAAGGAAATTTTGGGAGTTCCGGATTTCTCGACCGACGTGCCTGAAGGCGTGTTTGGAAAAGAATATAAGGTGATTGCTAATGTGAAGAAGGCAATTTTGATGACAGCGGGTGCGGCGATTCAGAAGTATACGACGGAGATTGAGCACCAACAAGAGATTTTGATGGGCTTAGCTGACATGATGATTGAAGTCTATGTGGCAGAATCTTCTTTGGTACGTGTGGATAAATTAATTCAGCGGGAAGGGGAAGAAAAACATCAAATTGCACGTGAGTGCGCTTTGGTATATTTGCATGAAGCTGTGGATAAAGTAGCCAATTCGGGAAAAGAAGTGATCATGGGTTTTGCCAAAGGAGATGAATTGAATGTCTTATTAATGGGTTTGAAACGTTTTACGAAGATAGAGCCCCAAAATTTAATCGAATCTCGTCGCATGATTGCTGAGGCAGCGATTAGAAAAAACGGGTATATTTTTTAAATTTTTCGTTATTCAGGACAAAATATCTATTTTTGATTTTTACTTTTGTTAAAATACTTATTAACCATATTCCTTTAATTATACGTTTATGAAAAAATTAATTTGGGTACTGGCGATGTTGCCATTTTTGTTTACCTCTTGTGCAAGCAAGAAAAAGATGACAGAATTGCAGTCGCGTTTAACGGAATTGCAAGCAAGTAGTGATCAAGCTGTTGCGCGTGCAAAATCTGATTTAGCAGATTGTCAATCATTAACAGCGAGTTTGCAAGGAGAAGTAAAGAAGCGTGATGCGGATTTAGAAGCTAAAAATGGTCAATTGAAATCTTTGCAAGAGCAATTGGATTACATGAAGAAAACGAATACTAACTTGTTAGATCGTTTATCTGACCTATCTGTGATTAATAAATCAGGTGCTGAAAGTATTCGTAAATCATTGGATGCTTTGAATGAGCAAGGTAAATACATCAAAGATTTGAACTCATCGATTCAAAAGAAAGATTCAGTTAATTTATCATTGGTGATGAATTTGAAGCGTTCTTTGGCTGATGTAAACGATGAAGATGTTTCTATTGAAGTGAAGAAAGGGGTCGTTTATATCTCAATCTCTGATAAATTGATGTTTGCCTCTGGTTCTGCACGTGTTAACACGAAAGCTGAAGCCGTGTTAGCGAAAGTTGCGAAAGTGGTTAATGATCACAAAGGTTTAGATATTTTGGTTGAAGGTCATACTGATGCTGTGCCAATTTCAACTCCTGAATTCAAAGATAACTGGGATCTAAGTGCAATGCGTGCTACATCTGTAGTTCGTTTGTTACAAACTAAATTTGGCGTAGATCCAGAGCGTATGACAGCAGGTGGTCGTGGTGAATTTGAGCCACAATCTGGCAACAATAGCCGTGCAGGTCGTAAGCAAAACCGTCGTACGGAAATTATTGTAACTCCTAAATTGGATCAATTCTTTGATTTGTTAGCTGCTCCAGCTGGTAAATAAGAACTTGATTTGAACATCATGAAAAAGGGCTTCCAATTTTGGAAGCCCTTTTTTTATAATGATTTTTTTATCTGTTCTCGTTTTCGTCTTGAAACGGGGAGGATTGTTCCGTTGGATAATTGAAGCGTATTATCAGGACTTAGCGTTTGGCTGGCCAATTGGTCTTGATTAATTAAGTAAGACTTATGAATGCGTAAAAATGGATGAAGTCTCAACTGTGATTCAAATTTCTTGAGCGTCTTGGCCATCGTAATGGGGCCTGCAGTTTTAGTGTATATAATACTGTAATTGCTTTTTCCTTCGATGTAGATGACATCTGAGATTAAACATGTTTGTAATTCGGGTAGTTTTAGGGTTGTTTTCATGCGCATTGATTAATCAAATCCATGCAAACCTAAGAAAATGAAATTCGCTCGTAAAGAAAGATTTATTTAGTGGTCGTTTTTTTATGACCTTGTGCTAGATTAACGCAGGGGACGTTTTTTGTTAGCGGACTTTAAAAACAAAAAGACAAGCCTTTCGACTTGTCTTTTTTCTAGTAGCGGGGGCCAGACTCGAACTGACGTCCGTCGGCCGACGGATGTGAGCCCAACGATCTTATAAGAGGCTTCTTAAAAAAGTTCTTCCCTTACTAGATTTTAATTCTTTTTCTCTTTTCATTGCAGTCGATTTCAAATCGAAAAACTCGACATAAATAACTTTCCAAGGGCGAAATCGAATGGTATATCCACTTTTAGCAAGCGAGTTGTGTGAATGAAATCTGCTTATTAAATCAGATGTGAAGCCGATATAAATTTTATCGAATTTAGCTGAATATAAAACGTAGGTTACGAACTTGAT
>CALLKB010000005.1 GCA_938008575.1 uncultured Cytophagaceae bacterium
ATAAAGGCGATCAATAGGTTAGGATCCGCCGTGAATTCCTCCCAGGTGTATTCTTTTTTTAGAAAAAGCATTAGAGCTTTTGAACAAGTAAGCTTTTTTCCTTGTGCGATTAAATCTTTGGCCCGACGAAGAATCTGGATCAACATGGTTTCCCCAGCGATAGCTGTTTTGTGCAGATATACTTGCCAGTACATCAATCGACGAGCCATGAGGAAGTTTTCGATTGAATAAATTCCTTTTTCCTCCATGACAAGCGTCTCGTCTTGCAGGTCTAGCATACTTAATAGGCGTTCTGAACCAATAAATCCTTCTCGAACACCGGTATAAAAAGAGTCGCGGGATAGGTAATCCAGTCGGTCAACGTCCAGTTGGCTCGAAATCAACTGATGAAAAAACTTTCTCGGATAGGAATCGTCAAACATGGAGATTGCTAAACTCAGTCGGCCTTCAAAATGTTGGTTCAGTTTCTCCATAATGAGATTTGAGATCTCTTCGTGGTGAACATGATTCAACAATGTATATTCTAATACATGGGAAAATGGGCCATGTCCGATGTCGTGAAGTAAAATGGCAATCTCAGCAGCTTCCATTTCGGCATCAGAAATCGCATAACCTTTGGCCTTTAAATTATTCAATGCCTCATCCATGAGGTGCATGGCACCGAGCGCGTGGTGGAAACGTGTATGATGTGCACCGGGATAAACAAATTCGGCGAGGCCTAATTGTTTGATTCGCTTCAAACGTTGAACGAATGGATGGTCGATCAGTTTGAGGATGAAAGAGTTATTGATTTTAATGAAGCCGTAAATCGGATCATTGATGATTTTAGTAGGAAACATGGTAACGAGCTAGCGTTTTTTCAAGCCTTAAATTTAGAAAATATTCACTCCAAATTAGTTCGAAAGCAATAATTAATTAATTTTGCATCACATTAGGTCAAGCTAATGCGGACTTGTAGCTCAGTTGGTTAGAGCATCTGACTCATAATCAGGGGGTCCATGGTTCGAGCCCATGCTGGTCCACAAAGACACTCATCTGAAAAGTTGGGTGTTTTTTTTTGGACGTTGGACATTGGACTGTGGTCTGTAGAGACGCGATACCTCGCGTCTAATCTACAAAACTAATAACCCCAGACTTCAGTCTGGGGCTGTAGACGCGAAGTATCGCGTAACTACAAAATGGGATTCAGATGCGAAGTATCGCGTCTCTACAAAATGGGCATATTATAGTTTAATTCTTAATTCCAATTTACCCCCCAATCCCAATTCTACAATCTTTTGCAAGTTCGAAATACGCACCTCTTTGATGTCATTTTCTATTTTGGAAATATAGGACCGGGTGCTGCCTACCTTCTGGGCTAATTGCTCTTGCGTTAAACCTGCTTTAATTCGGGCGTCATGAATGAGGGCGCCAACTTTAAATTGTTCGTATCCGCGTTCAAATGCCTCTCTTTTTTTTGTTCCTTTCGGGCCATAATGCTGCGTTGTGAACTGATCTAATGTGGTGGTATTAGGATTCGTTTTCATAAGCTTGTTTTATTTTAATGGCTTTTTCTATTTCTTTTTGTGGCGTTTTTTGCGTTTTCTTTTGAAATCCATTCATCAATACGATTAAATTTCCTCGGTCAAAAAAACAAAAAATGCGAAAAATGTCTGATCCAAAATGTATTCGTATTTCATAAAGACCAATTGTTCCCACCATGTATTTTAAATAGTCTGAAGGTACTTGATGGTATTCTTCTATCAATTTTAGAGTCCACATTATTTTATCTTGAATTTTTGGCCGTTGTGCATCAAAAAACTCACGAAAATAATGTTTGTATAAAATGACTTGTCTGATTTTTTGCATCGCAAGTTACATTATTTTTGTTGTACTAAAGTGAAACTTTTGATAATTATTTTTTTAGGACTTGGAGACAAACTTAGTTCTAGAAGATGGCTTTTTTGTCTAGTAAACTGATAATATAGTCGTTTGACGTTGGACGTTTGTATGTAGAGACGCGATACCTCGCGTCTAATCCCCAGGTTAAAACCTGGGGTTATAAAATGTTTTGACGTTGGTCGTTAGACTTTGGACTGTAGACTGTAGACTGTAGAGACGCGATACCTCGCGTCTAATCTATAAAACTTATAACCCCAGACTTTAGTCTGGGGTCGTAGACGCGAAGTATCGCGTCTCTACAAAATGGGATTCAGACGCGAGGTATCGCGTCTCTACAAAAAGGAATTTAGACGCGAAGTATCGCGTCTCTACAAATAGCCAACGTCTAATGTCTAATGTCCAACGTCTAATATAACACTCCCAACGCCACCGCCGCCGCGGCCATCAGCATCATCGCGATGGTTCCCATCACATTCAGGTAGCGGGTATTTGTATATTCACCCATGATGGTTTTATTATTGGAAATATGTAGTATGATCCCGATCAACACAGGTGCAGTCACACCATATAAAATTGCAGTATAAATTAATGCTTGAATAGGGGAGATTCCGATGTAATTCATGGATAGGCCTAATAACAATGATATCATGATGATGACATAAAAGCCTTTGGCCTCATGGAATTTTTTGTCGAGACCTTGTTCCCAACCAAATGTCTCCGCGTATATGTAAGAGAGTGATCCACTTAATACAGGGATGGCTATTAAGCCTGTTCCAATGACACCTGTAGCAAATAAAACATAAGCCAAATCGCCCGCCAAAGGTTTTAAGGCCATAGCCGCCTGTTCCACCGTGTCGATTTGATGAATGCCTGCTCCATACAAAACCGTACCCGTTGTCAAAATGATAAAATACATCACAAAGCCCGAAAAGCCCATCCCGAAATCCACATCCTGTTCCATTGCATGAATCAAGCGCTTATTCACCATCAAATACTTTTTCTTGTGTTGCATTTCCTCCACTTCCACGGATGCCTGCCAGAAAAATAAATAAGGTGAAATCGTTGTTCCTAATATCCCCACGATAATGGCCAAATAGGCTTTGGAAAATTCAAATTTGGGGATAAAGGTAGATGAGAGAATTTGGGCAAAATCTTGTTTGTAAAGAAAAGGGACAACAAAATAGACCAACATCACGATGCAGAGGTATTTCAGCGTCGAGGCAATTTTTTGGTAGGGTAAATAGATGATGAGACCTAGCAAAATGATCGTAATTAGAACACTGAAATAAGTCGCTTCAATTTGGGGAAATAACAAATTTCCCACGGCACCCATGCCTGCAATGTCCGCCCCAATGTTCATGATAATTGCGGGTGTACTAAAAATTAACATGACATAAAGCACAGGTTTGGAATAATGTTTCTTCAGTGTTCCCGTCAATCCTTGTGAGGTCACCATTCCAATTCGTGCGCACATTTGTTGGATCGCCGCCATCAAGGGTATCGTAATGATCGTCGTCCAAAGTGTCATTAGCCCAAATTGAGCCCCCGCTTGCGAATAAGTTGCAATGCCTGAAGGATCATCATCACTCGCTCCCGTGACCAAACCGGGCCCAACAGATTTCCAAAATCGCTTAATCTTTGTTAGTAGGCTCATACTTTTGTATTGATTTTTGTCAACTCCTACGCAGTTTAATGATATTTTCCTATTTTCGTGTTATGCGTAAACATAATTTTAGTCCTGGTCCCGCGACCTTACCTGCTGTCGTTTTCCAACAAGCCGCTGATGCACTCGTCGATTACAATCATTCTGGCTTAAGTATCGCTGAAATTAGCCATCGGGCGCCTGAATTCATGCAAATTATCGAGGAAGCTAGTGCGCTTGTTCGTGAATTATATCAATTACCTGATTATTTTGAAGTTCTTTGGTTACCGGGTGGTGCGAGTTCGCAATTGGCCGTCGCCCCCATGAATTTATTGGGTCTGAACGATTCCATGGCTATTGTGGATACGGGTTTTTGGGCGCTGCGTAGCATCGATGCCGCGCGTGAATTAGCGCAGGTACATGTTTTAGCTTCTGCGTCAGAAACGCATTATGATCGTATTCCAAAGGATTGGACTTTGCCTGCTGATGCCAAATACCTGCATGTGGTCTCCAACGAAACCATCGAAGGGATTCAATACCATCAATACCCAGAAGTGGATATTCCGTTGGTGGCGGATATGACCTCCGACTTCCTCAGTAAACCCTTGGATGTAGATCGATTTGGAATCATTTTCGCTTCTGCACAGAAAAATTTTGGCATTGCTGGAATTACTTGTGTTTTGGTGAATACCAAAGTGCTGCCTTCCAACAGTGATCGCAAAGTCCCTACGATTTTTGACTACCGAACGCATATTCAAAATCAATCGCTCTATCATACGGTTCCAACATTTCCAGTATATGTAGCTCTGTTGATGTTGCGCTGGATAAAAGCGGAAGGTGGTTTGGATGAAATGCAAAAAAGATCAATTGCGAAATCGGAACTACTCTATACTGAAATAGATCGTAATCCCTTGTTTGAGGGAATTGCTGTCAAAGAAGACCGATCGGTGTTGAACGCTTGTTTCCGAGCGATTAGTCCGGAAATCGAAATCCAATTTTTAGCACATTGTTCAAAAAACAATGTGGTGGGTATCAAGGGATTTCCAACTGTAGGAGGATTTCGTGCCTCGATGTACAACGGCATGAACATCGAAAGTGTTGAACTGCTCGTTGATTTAATGAAAAATTTTAAACCTGAATTATGAAAATTATCATTGCCGGTGGGGGAATAGGTGGTTTGGTGACGGCAATGCGCTTGCACCAAGATGGCCATGATGTGCATGTGTTTGAATCGGTCAAAGAGGTGACTCCGCTCGGGGTGGGTATCAATTTATTACCGCATTGTGTTCGGGTTTTGACGAATTTGGGTTTGCAGGATAAGATTGCGCAGATTGCCGTAGGAACGGAGGAGTTGGTATATGCAAACCGACAAGGCCAGTTTTTCTGGTCGGAGCCCCGCGGAAAGCATGCCGGTTATCGTTGGCCGCAATTTTCCATTCACCGTGGGCATTTTCAGGTTTTGTTGTGGGAAGAAGCCATGCGCGTTTTGGGACCGGATAAATTGCATGCCAATGCGCATTTGCAAGATTATGAAGATTTGGGCGATCAGGTCAAAGCGACTTTTGTCGAGAAAGAATCAGGTGAACATTTAGCTGAGGTTGTTGGGGATATTTTAATCGGTGCCGATGGAATTCATTCCACTTTGCGAAAGAAATTATATCCGGATGAAGGCGGCGTAGTATTTTCGGGCAATGTTTTGTACCGTGGCACGGCGCGTATGAAGCCCTATTTGACGGGAGCTTCCATGGCGATGATCGGTTCGATGAAGCAGAAAATGGTGATTTATCCGATTTCGAAAGAATTGGATGAAGATGGAAACCAACTCATCAATTGGGTTGCCAATTTGCGTCAGGCATCTGGAAAGGAGATAACGGTTCGTGATTGGAATCGTACAGTAGGGAAGGAGGAATTATTGGAAATATATCAATCTTGGCAATTTGATTGGATCAATGTGCCTGAGATGATTGAAAATACCCATGGCGGAATATTCGAATTTCCGATGTCGGACCGCGATCCGTTGCCTCGTTGGTCTTTCGGTCGGGTGACCTTATTAGGTGATGCTGCGCATCCGATGTATCCGATTGGCTCAAACGGCGCATCACAGGCGATTTTGGATGCGGATGCTTTGGCATTAGCCTTACAAAATCATGTTGATGCAATTGAGGCATTGAAGGCTTATGATTCGGAACGTGTGCCTGCGACGGCTCAGGTGGTGTTGCAGAACCGACAAAAGGGTCCTGATTTTATCATGGATTTGATGGAAGAACGTTTTCCAAAGGGTTTTCAGGAAGGCGAGGTTCCGCATGCCGAGTTGGCCGAAGTGATGGCCCACTACAAGAAAGTAGCCGGATTTGATGTAGAAACCTTAAATGCCAAAGCCTGATGGAATTGAAATTATTTTTAGAAGCGGAGATTGTGTTGGGTGAAGTTCAAGATT
>CALLKB010000006.1 GCA_938008575.1 uncultured Cytophagaceae bacterium
GGATATTGATCCGCTGCCGTTAAAAATGCCTCAGGACTTAGTTTTTCAGGCATCTTGTTCAGGTAAATACATGACGAATAATTCGAATTGTAATGGATCCAGCACAGCTAGTAAATCTACGAGCAGATTTGGATAGTTGAGGTAAAACTCAAGGAAGTTGGTATGTCGTTCTTGCCAATTACCTTCCGGGAAAAGTTTATTTTTGATCGCTTGAATTTGTCCTAAACCCACGGCTTGATTGCGTTCTTCAGCCTTGCGCATTTTTTTGGTAAGTCGCTCAAGCCCTTTTTGCCAACGTGTTTCTTCGGCCAAGACAGAGGCCTCTAAGGTTTCGTCGATGGCCTGTGCTTTTTGTGCAATTTTTGACATCAGATTAGATAGGCGCTCTTGTTCGCTTCCTAAGTCTAAAGCATGTTTGGTGTGCATGTCGACAAATTGTTGTCTCAAACTACGCTCATCCTGGAAAATATCCGGAATGCTTAATTCCAATTTTTCTAGTCGGGCCGCTTCCAAAGGCGGAATAATGATGCCAAAATTACGAGGCAATAAAATCGGGAATGGCGTTTGATGCAAATCAAAAATGCCCTTCAATTGGAACCAATAGGCCAGTTCTGCCGCTCCGCCCAAATAGGCTAAATTAGGCAAAATGGTCTCTTGGTATAATGGACGTAAAGCAACATTCGGACTGAAGCGTTCTGGATGTGCTTTTATTTCTGCTTGCAAACTAGCAGCGCTAAATCGAATGGACTGATTAAGAACTTTATATTCATCGCCCTGTTTTTCGATCCGCTCCCGCATGCCATCGAGCATGTAGAAGAAATTGATTTCACGCGCATAAATTTGAGGACTATAGCCCAAATTAGTCAAGATATCGTTGCTGGCATTAACGCAGGCAAGGTGCTTGTTGGCCAACATATCCGCCTCCATGACGGGAATAAAACTGCTTTTTAAACGTGCATCATCCGCATCTAAACATACTAAGCCTTCTTGACCAAAAAGCGCATGCATGTATTTGCGAACGGCATCTGCTAAGTTTTTCGCGTCAGTGTAGCTTTCCTTGAAAACGGGTATGTCACTCGGCAATTCTGACCAAACACTGCTCAAGCCTGAAATGTCAAAGCGCCCTACAGGCCCTTTTTGTTCGGTATCCCATTGGATTTTCTTGCCAAATAAGTGTAAATGGTTGATTTCATCCCAGTCGTGATCTTCGGATGCCATCCAGTAGACAGGAACGAAATTGTATTTGGGATAGGCCTTTTTCAGTTGTCTCGCTAGATTTATCGTGGAGACGATTTTGAAGATCACGTAAAGTGGTCCCGTGAATAAGTTCAGCTGATGACCTGTGGTAACTGTGAATGTATTTGGATCCGCTAAGCTGTTAATATTAGGGATATTGGATAGCCCTTGGTATTGATCTGTTAAGACGTCAACTAATAGCGATCTGTTAACTGATTTTTTGGAATCGATTTGTGACTGGAAAGAAGCGAGGGTAGGCGCATTACCATACAAGGATTTTAATGCTGAATCACCCGCTAAATAGTTTTTTAGCAGTTTGCCGAAGCCTTTTATTTGATCGAGCGGATAGGTTTTTGTTTGCATTGGCCTTATATGTTGGTAACCATTCCGTAAAAACCCCATAGATTTCCGGAAAGTTCGAACGAAATTAAATATATTTAAGCGAAATTTGTGGTTCTATACCAATCGAATGAGATTTTTAATTTTCCTTTTATTCTTCATGTTGACTTTTGTAGGCTTTGCGCAGCAAACGCCTCAGTTTACGCAGTTTATGATGAATAAATATGTTTATAATCCTGCCTTTGCGGGTTTTGAGGATTATGTCGACATCAAATCTGGATTTCGTACCCAATGGACAGGCCTAAATACATCAAATAAGACGGCCTATGTGACGGCTAATTTTGCCATCGATAAGTCGGATCGTACTTCTTCTGGTCGTACGCCTTTTATGTCGAAGACGATTCGTCGTAATTTTTCACCTACCTATACGCGTCAAAAAACGAAACGCTCAGGTTTTCATCAAGGCCTTGGTATTCAAGCTTATTCAGACCAAATCGGTAGTCTTACAAGTACTTCGCTGGCTGGCACCTATGCCTATCATTTATCTGTGGGTGGGGAAAATAAGGTTGCCGTGGGTGCTACTGCAGGCTATTATTTTCGTAATTTGAACATGTCGGGTTTCAATGTGAAAGATCCCGGTGACCCATTCATTATGTACCAAGACCAAAATTTACCTGCCTTGACTCCCAGTGGTCAGGTTTCGGGAGGTCAATCTTTGGTGAATGTTGGCGCCTTATATTACAATCGTAAATTTTACATTGGCTTATCGGCTAATCAGTTGATATTCGATAGTTTCAGTTACCTCCGAACTAGTGATGGATCTGACACGCTAACGAGGAAACAATTCTACCCCGAAGAAGCAGATGCCTATAAGGTCTATAATCAGTCGCTGTTATTGGGAAGCACAAGCCCAAATATATTTTTACAAACAGGAATGGAAATTCGTTCGGGTGAATTTTGGACCTATTCACCTTCGTTATTAGTGAAATATATGAAGGGAATTTCGTTGGGGATGGAAGCCAATATGCGCGTAACATTTAATGATGCGATTTGGACAGGGGTAACTTACCGACATAATGAGGCGATCGGTTTGTTGTTTGGGATGCATTTGAGCCAACAGGTTAATCTGACCTATTCATATGAAACGCACTCCAATGGCCCGATGAAGTCATCTTTGGGCTCGCATGAGTTGGTCTTAGCCTTGAAATTTAGAAATAAGGTTTACAGCGTAGATCCTGCCTTTTAATTCTTTTTGAAGCGCTGATAAGCATCTGCTGGAACAGGACTTTCGATATCCTTTAATTCCTGAACAGGTTTTTCCCAATTGAGGTATCCTCTTCGCCAAGCAAATGCGAGGCCTAAGCTTAGAATCCCCACAAACAAAAACATTTCCCACAAGGCATAAGCTGACCAGTTTGGAACGTCTCGCAGTGTTTTATTACTGAAAACAACGGCCCAAGGGAAAAGGAAAATCAATTCAACTTCAAATAAGACAAAGAGCAAGGCAATGACGTAGAATCGAGGATTGAATCGTGTATTTGCATTA
This sequence comes from uncultured Cytophagaceae bacterium, assembly GCA_938008575.1. GTDB lineage: Bacteria > Bacteroidota > Bacteroidia > Cytophagales > Spirosomataceae > Aquirufa > Aquirufa echingensis. The sequence goes on from CALLKB010000006.1 coordinate 3,122, forward strand.
CCTACAGGTTCTTCGCCAGATTCGTAGGTACTTAATTTTTCTACATTCGGTCGGTTAGGGCGAATAAAACTCGCGAGTGTAAGTACTAAGCCTAAAAAGGCAATACCTGCTAGGAGGAAAGCGGCAACATAACCAAATTGTTCAATCATTTGCGTAATTTCAAATAGCCCTTGATGAGCGTAAATGTCGTGATTCCGAGGAAAAATAAAATGATGTATTGGACGTAATTGATAATCCATGGGAAGTATTGTCCCATATAATATCCTCCAGCAACTAATAGGCCGACCCACATAGCTCCTCCAACGAGGTTTAATAGGATAAAACTGTACCACGCCATGTGGCTAATTCCAGCTAAAATAGGTGTAAATGTGCGAACTACTGGTAAAAAGCGACTAATGACTAGAGCCATAAACCCATATTTTTCGAAGAATTCACGGGTAGAATCCAAATGTTTCTTTTTGAAGAAAAGGCTATCAGGCCTTCGCTGCAGGGATTTTCCGAAGAATCGCCCGACAAGGTAGCCAAGCAAGGATCCCAGAACGGCAGCTAAAAAGATGCTCAATAAAATGGTCGTCAAAGGTTCTTTCAAGACACCAGTTCCACCAAAAACCCCTGTAAGGAATAATAGGTAGTCCCCTGGTAGGAAAAAGGCGAAAAACAAGCCATTTTCAGCAAATACGATGCAGGTGATAACAAAAAGGCCGGAGCGAATGATTGTTTCTGAATCAGTTAATTGATGCCACAAAAGATTAATTTCATCCATAATTTTCTCCCTCTAGTGGAGGGTTTGGCCTTATTCTCAATTGTTTAAATAAATTGAGTCTATAAATATCCAATAAATTTCGAATTTTTTCTACATTTGAGAGATGAAAAATGTAATCGCTTTTTTCTTGTTCATGCTTTTCTTCTCTGGGAGTCTTATTCCCAAAGTGGGCTTGGAGCAATCTTTTAAAGCGAATGAACTACTCAAACATTTTCAAGATCACAAAAAAATCTCTGGCGCTACCTTCCGCTTCATCGATTTCCTTTGGATGCATTATGCCGCAGATTCTAAGCACAACAAAACGACCAAACATCCTAGTTTGCCGCATTTTGATTTCTCGGGTTCCGCAGGTTTTGTGCTTCCTCTTTTTCAAATACTTTTACTCATTCCATTCGTTTTATTAGCGATTCGTCGTTTACGAATGTTTTGGGAAAATCAATACCAATTTTCATTGGAACGTGTATTAATTGCGCCTCCCCGGGCATAAGAAGATTGTTTTTCAATTTTCTTACGTAATAATACACTATGATTAATTCCATCATTTCATTCAGTATCCGCAACAAACTCGTTGTCGGTTTATTTGTCTTAGGGCTAATATTTTGGGGAGGCTATTCTCTCAGTAAATTGCCTATCGATGCCCTTCCGGACATCACTTCGAATCAAGTGCAGGTCATCACGCAATCGCCCGCACTTGCAGCATCCGAAGTGGAGAAGTTCATCACCTATCCGCTCGAGATTTCGTTGCGGACTATTCCAAATGTCAAAGGTATTCGTTCTGTTTCCCGTATGGGACTTTCCATCATCACAGTTGTATTTGATGATGCCGTCGCCATGGATGTGGCGCGCCAACAAGTTTCTGAGAAACTTAAGGGGGCAGAACCGTATTTGCTACGAGGTGCCGGTGTTCCCGAAATGGCTCCGATTACAACAGGTCTTGGTGAGTTCTTTCAGTACACCTTGGAAGTTGATCCTGCATTTAAAGATCAGTATTCGTTATCCGACTTGCGAACGTATCAAGATTGGATAGTCAAACGTCAATTATTAGGAATTCCAGGAGTTGTGGAAGTTTCTTCTTTTGGAGGGAATTTGAAGCAATACGAAGTTGCAGTTAACCCCGAAAGGCTTCGTGCCATGCATGTGACGGTCAATCAAATCTTTACGGCCTTAGAAAACAATAATTCCAATTCGGGAGGTAGTTACCTCGAAAAAGGGACCGATGTGTATTTCATCCGAACGGAAGGTATGCTCGCGAGCCTAACTGATGTAGAGAATGTCGTGGTAGATCAAAGAGGCCCTGCCGGAACGCCCATTCGTGTGAAGGATGTTGCGACGGTTCAGTTTGGCAAAGCGGTTCGCTACGGTGCCATGACACGAAACGGAGAAGGCGAAGTGGTAGGTGCGGTGATGTTACTACTCAAAGGTGCCAGCGCGAATGAGGTTGTGAAGGATGTGAAAGTCCGCATGGAAGAAATTCAAAAAACGATGCCACAAGGGATTAAAATCGTTCCTTTCTTAGATCGTAGCGTTCTGATTGGAAAGGCGATTTCCACGGTTGAAAAGAATCTAATCGAGGGGGGGCTAATCGTCGTTTTCATCTTGGTATTATTGCTTGGTAATTTCCGTGCAGGTTTAATTGTGGC
>CALLKB010000007.1 GCA_938008575.1 uncultured Cytophagaceae bacterium
CAAACCTGTTAAGCTTGCGGTGATGGTACCTGCGGCAAAATTGCCACTCGCATCACGTGCAACAATAGCTGAAGCTGTATTTGCATCTGTAGCTGTTGTGGCTGAATTGCTCACTTTTCCTGAAGTAGAAATGGTGGCCAATTTCGTATCTACAATAGCGGCCGATGCGTTGATGTCGGCATTTACAATCGTTCCATCAGTGATCTTAGCTGAATTAACTGCCCCATCGTTGATTTTAACCGTTGTAATGGCATTGTCGGAAATGACCGGTGCCGCAGCAGTTGTCCCTGTTCCGGCTAAATCACCGCCTAGTTGAATTTTACCTTTTACGGATGTTGAGGCATCTGGAGTTGCGGACACAACACTTGCGTCAACGTAATTTTTGATGGCTTGAACAGCTGGATATTTAGTTGTTGATGCAGCATCTGCAGAAATATCTGTACTTAAGTTGGCAGTCGCTTGTGCACCTAATGCCGTCAAGGCATCTCCAGCAGTTGTTGAACCTGTTCCACCTTGAGCAATACTTACAGCTGCGTTTGTTGTTAAGATTGTAGCTGATGCATCTGGCAGGGTAAAGGTTTTTTCTGCTGTGGTTGGTCCTGTGAATTTCGTGAAACCATTTCCTGTTCCGCCATAAGTGGATGCGATAATGCCGGTCAAAGCTGCAGAACCATCAAAACTGTTTCCATAGATGTTTCTTGCCGTGGCCAATGTAGTTGCAGTACCTGCATTTCCGCTGATGCTTCCTGTGATGGTGGATGAGAAAGTTTTAACTCCAGCGATGGTTTGCGCGGTAGTTAGGTCAACAAAGTTCTGTGTTGCGGATCCTGTTCCCCCATTGGCGATGGAGATAGGACCTGAAATTTTGGCATTTGTGATACTTGCATTAGCTATGTCCGCCGTTGCGATTGTTCCATCCGCAATTTTCGCAGAAGTAATGGCATTATCTGAAATCACCGGTGCTGCTGCCGTTGTTCCCGTTCCTGCCAAATCACCTCCTAATTGGATTTTACCTTTTAATGTCGTTGTGGCATCCGCAATGGTTGCAGCTGCTACGGAATTGTCGACGTATTCTTTGATCGTTTTAACGGCTGGGTATTTTGTTACCGAAGCAGCATCTGCAGATACATCGTTACTCAAATTGGCTGTCGATTGCGCACCTAAATTCGTCAAAGCCGCAGTTGCAGAAGTCGCTCCAGTACCCCCATTTAAAATGGCTACGGTTCCTGTGACATTAGCCGAATTACCTGTAATGTTTCCATTTACTTTCGATCCAGAAACTGTAGCAATTTTAGCATCCGTTACATTTGCATCCGTGATTTTAGCCGTCGTGATGGCATTATCGGCAATGTCTGCGGTTTCAATTGTTCCATCGGCAATTTTCGCACTTGTCACTGCGCTTGTTGCGATGGCAGGAGCAGCTGCTGTACCTGTTAAATCGCCGGCCAATTGTAATTTACCTTTGATTAAGGCCGTTGCATCTGCAATGGTTGCTGCGGCTACTTGGTTGTCCACATATACCTTGACCGCGTTCTGTGTAGGGTATAATTGGTCACTGGTTCCCAAGGCTGTGGCTGTCGATTTATTGCTTGTGTTTTCTTTGTTCGCCAATGCGGGTACGGTAGGAGAACCTGCTGTACCGCCCAAATCACCGGCTAATTGAATCTTTCCTTTGGTCGTTGCATCTGCATCTACGATCGTAGCTGAGGCAATTGCACCTTGAACGAAGGCTGTTGTCGCCAAGGCTGTCGAGTTATTTGCCGGGCTTTGTGTTACTGCCGTTGTTCCTGAAGGTAAAGATGGTGTTCCCGTGAAAACAGGGGAGTTTTTGTCCGCCTTCGCGTCAACTGCGGCTTGCAAGGCGATGCCCATCGTCGCTTGATCCACATAGGTTTTAATGGCACGTACAGATGGATATTTCGTATCCGATGATCCATCTGCTGCCACGTTCGTCGATTTGTTGCTTGTATTTTCTTTGTTGGCCAAACCGGGTACCGTTGGGTTGGTTGCTGTTCCGCCTAAGTCCCCGGTTAATTGCACTTTTCCGGATGCCAAAGTCGTAGCATCAGGAGCTCCAGACGCAACGGCAATGCTCACAGCATTATCTACATAGGTTTTAGCGGCTTTTTGTGTTGGGAATAAGATATCAGATGGGTTACCGCCACCTAAATCTGTTGCCGAGGATTTATTTCCAGCTGATTCATAAGTTCCACTCAAATTATTTACTGTATTGGCTGTAGCTTCCGTTAAATTACGAACGGAGCCAATTTGTGAACTTAGATTGTTTGTCGTATTCGTTAAATTATTAGCGGTTGTATTTATCCGATTATCGTGATCTGTTAATGTATTGTTGATGTTTGTAATATCTGCTTTAACTTTCTTATCAAGCGCATCAATGGATTGATTCACCACAAGAAATTTCCCTTCATTTGTCGCTTGATTATCCGCAATTGCTTTGGTATTGGCAGCCACAGAAGATTTCAATGGATCTAAATCTTTTGGTACCAAATAACCCGTGTCATTGTTGAATTGACTTAGGTTTTTAGGTGAGTTACGTACGTTTTTGTAGTCCACGGATTCTGCATACAAGGCGTATGGCGTGAAGTTCAATTTTTGATTGCTTACGGTCGTAAATTTCGATCCTCCATCGAAATTGACCGCCACGATCAAAGATTTTAATTCTGCATCCCAAACAATGGAATCAAAGGTGCTGTATTTGCTGATTCCCGTCGCATTACTGCTGTTGGAAGCCGTAGATGCACCCGTTCCCACGGTCAAGGAAATAAGACCGAATTCGTCCGTGGTCGTTTGTTGGATCTCTTCATAATCTACGCCTGCCGATGTTTTTAGTGTGAATCGAACCCACACTTTTCCATTGGAAAGTGGTTGGCCAGTCACATTGACACCGGGCACTTCGATGGTTTTGGGGTCGAGGATGACTGCTTGGTAATTCAGTCCCTTTTTCTGGCCAAATGCCGCGAATAAACTTAATTGTAAAACAATAAGGAGGAGTAATTTTTTCATCGTTTTAATGCCCGTTTTAGGGGAGTATTTAAAGAACTAATTGGGTAAAATAGACTTAGAATTTTGAAATTTTAAGGCCGATACTTAGGCTTGTAGGTGTAAAATTTAAACTTGGTTTTCCTTCGGTCCAACCGTGGAGCGTCGTATTCTTTTGGTAAGAAATGAACATGGAAGTCTTGTCCGTAAGCAATTTGTGAATCTCGATGTTGTAGCCGAGCATCATGTGAATCGGGCTGAAATTTTCATTGTCTGCCAAATTGTAATTGATGTTTTTACTGTTGCTTATCTGAGTTTGAACACCAGTAAATAATTTCTGTGCACCTAAATTTCCTTGTACGGCAATGGAAAAACCTTTGTAGATTTTGAGCTCTGGTCCAAAGGCAGCATGCAGTCCAATGAAATTTGTTTGGTAATTCAGGATGATGTTTTGGATGTCACCGGTGGCGTTGAATTGATTGATATTCACCCCCAATTCGTAGCGAAATAAACTGGCGATTTTCGCGAGCTTTTGGTGGTTACCAAAGAATATAGCTGTCTTCGAAAACTTGGAAATCAAGTCGGTGGTATCTACCAGTTCTTTGTTGTATCGGAAGGAGGCATGCACGCCACCAAGCGGTTTGATGTAATCAATAACATCCCCCGTTGAACTCTTGTATTGGTAGTCGGTGCTATTTAAACCCACCGTCCATTTCCAATGTTGCGCTTGAATTTGTATGCTTACACACGCAAATAATGCAATGAAGTATAAATTTTTAATCATTATTATGTATTCTTAGAACCATGAGAATTTCCCATAATTCAAAATTAACATAGTATAGTCAAGCTTTATTGGATTTCAAGCAGTACATGTCCTAGTTTCGAAAAATCGGACAACTTTATTAAGCGGTAAGGTTGTAGAGACGCGATACTTCGCGTCTTCTAGACATTAGACTTTGGACATTGGTCGTTAGTCGTTGGTTTATTTCTCTTTGGCAAACCTTTCAGGATTGCCAACGTTTGAGACGCAATCATTGCGTCGATTCCCCAGACTGAAGTTTGTGGTTTTAAATATATGTTTGTAAGACGCGATACTTCGCGTCTTCTAGACGCTAGACTGTGGACGTTAGACAATGGATTTTTTTTCTTAGGGGAACCTAAAAGCATTGCGTCGATTGGTCTCTCCAGACTGAAGTCTAGGGTTATGATTTTTTTGATTAGACGCGAAGTATCGCGTCTCTACAGAGTCACCATCCAACGACCAACGTCCAATGTCCAATGTCCAACGTCCAACATCCAACATCCAACGTCTAATGTCTAACGTCCAACGTCCAACGTCCAACGTCCAACGTCTAATGTCTAACGTCCAATGTCTACAAGCTAAATGCTAAAATGATATTCCCCTTCGGCATCCCCAACTTCGTCCCACCGCACGTCACAACGATATACTGTTTCCCATTGACCATATAGGTGGATGGTGTTGCAAAGGAGGCAAAAGGTAAAGGGTAGCTTGCCAAAAGTTTTCCCGTGGCGGAAGCGTATATACGAAGGGTAGCGTCTTTGGTTGCTGCGATGATGAGCAAGCCAC
>CALLKB010000008.1 GCA_938008575.1 uncultured Cytophagaceae bacterium
TTTTAAGTATTTTACACTTCCTGCTAACTTACTCTTTAGTTCTTGAAGAGTCTGTGGCGTATATTCAAAAACAATTCCTTGATGTGCACAAGATTTAATTAAGTTAATTAATGAGTTTTGTCTTTCAATGCCACCAATTCCAAGTATTCTAAAAAGTATATTAGTATCTAGACAATAGGTTTTCCCCTTGAAAATATCCTTTGAGAATTCCTTTATCCCTTTTCCACTTGTAATAATTGCAAATTCGGTTGCTTTCAAAAAGACATTATAAACTGCTGTGTTTTTTTCAAGGTCTTTATCTTCTAAAAAGTCATTAAACGCTTCAATTTCTTCGTTTGTAAAATTGTCATTGATTTGTTTGGAAATAGTTAATTAATGCTAGTTCATTAAGTGCTCAATCTTGAGTTAAGACCAATCAAATTTTGTAACCAAATCAGTGACCATTTTTGTAAAACAAAATAAGGAACACATATTTGCGCTGCCTGTAAGGCTTGATAAAAGTGGTTCTGCTGCAAGTATTTCCTCTTCAAAAAGAGGTGTTGCCGCAGGAGATGTTAGGAATTAGAACCTACGCGACCACGATATTAAAAAGCATTTATCAGATTCTGGTAAGTGCTTTTTTTTTGCTTTTTTATTTCAATGCTAAAAGAATTAAATTGGTGTACAAATAGAAAATTATGTTGGTTTATAAGTTAGTACTAGGTGTGTTTTTTTCTTTATTGCTACTTGCTTCGTTGATATTAAAAGATCGGATAGAACCTGAAATCAACAAATCACCAAAGAGGTATTTATTTGCATTCTTTTTGGTATTTAGGCTTTTTCCATTTTTACTTATCTATGTTTACTTAGGCTTCGATGCGAGATCTGACGTATTGATGTTTTATGATTCAGCAGTTTCGGCAGCGAAAGGAGCCTGGGTATATCGAGATTTTGAATCGGCCTATTCGCCATTGTTTCCATATTTTACTGTGTTGCCGCTATGGTTTTGGGAAAGCCCCAAAGCGATCATTTTGCAAATGATTTTATTGGAATTTGGAATTTTATTGGCTACCATAAAGCTGAGAAATGCTTCTGCTTTTCAGGGATTACTCTATTTGTTATTACCTGCTTCATTCAATTTATCTGTTTTAGGTGGACAGGAGGATATTTTCATGTGGGGGGGCGTCGTGTTGGCCCTTTTGATATTCCAACGAAATAAAAATTATCTCATGTTGGGGGTAATTTTAGGGTTAGGGCTTTTGATTACAAAAGCTTTATTGGTCTTACTTATTATCGTTATTTTGATTGCGTTAAAAGAGCGGATAAATGTATTTTTGGGATTGTTGCTTGTAGGAATTCCTTCGTTAATAATTTTATATTTCAATATTGGATGGGACTTTTTGGCGCCCATTCAACAGGCGAATGATCCTCGTTTACCTAATATTTGGTCAATTTTGCATCCATTGACAAATGGATTAATTCCTTTAGGACCTAAGTGGTTAAATTGGGTTGGTTTGTTAAGTATTTTGTTTGTAGGATGCTTTTATATTGCGCGAAATCGAACCGAAAAATTGATTGATCAGCTTCCACATTTATTTTTAGTTGTTTATATGTGGATGATGGTAAGTCAACAATCCTCCGTTGTTAATTATGCTTACACCATTTTGATGCCTTTATTATTTTGGGGTAAAATGAGTGAAAAACCGATTTTTTGGATTGGATTGGTCCTATTCAACTTTGCAGTAATTTTACAGGCCCCATTGTGGTGGGGAATGGGAATGATTTATTTTCATTCGATTTCTGATTTAATGGTACCCTCGCATGCGCTTGAGTATTTCTTGGAGCTTCTAGTCGTAGGTTCATTGTTTTGGTTCTTGAAAAATATGTTGTTCCTCAAAAAATAAACTATTTTTACATTATGATTCGAGTTGGGATAATAGGTTATGGTTATTGGGGAATAAATTTATTGCGCAATTTTATCAATGCCGCTGATTGTACGGTGACCGCTGTTTGTGATGCGCGTACCGAACGTTTGCAAGCTGCCCAAAAAGTGCACAATTCGTTAACGGTATTTACGGATGTTGACATGTTCATGTCGCAAGCTCCGGTAGATGCTGTAGTCATCGCTACTCCTGTATTTTTGCATTTCAGTTTAGCCAAGAAAGCCTTATTGGCTGGGAAGCATGTTTTGGTTGAAAAACCATTGACTGCATCCGTTTCGGAGGCTCATGAATTGGTTGAGCTAAGTTTGAAACACAATTTAGTGTTAGCTGTAGATCATACTTTTCTATTTACAGGTTCTGTACAAAAGATAAAAACCTGTGTTGAATTAGGTGAGTTGGGAGCATTGCAATATTTTGACTCAACGCGTATTAATTTAGGTTTGTTTCAACCTGACGTGAATGTTATATGGGATTTAGCACCTCATGATATTTCTATTTTGAATTATTTGGTTCCCGAAAGGCCTGTAAGTGTTGTATGTACTGGGCAAGCGCACACGAAGAGTGGTTTAGAAAATATTGCTTACCTAACCTTAAATTACACATCCAATTTTATTGCTCATTTTACTTGTTCTTGGATTTCGCCTTTGAAAATTAGACGAATATTGATCGGAGGAGATAAAAAAATGTGTTTATATGATGATGTGGAGCCTACTGAAAAAATTAAAATTTACGATACAGGGTTTAAAGCAAACACAGAATCTGAAAAGCATCAAATGCTTATCGATTACCGAGTAGGGGATATATTTATTCCTAAAATTCCCCAAAATGAAGCATTGGCTTCGATGGCTAATGACTTTGTTCAAGCTATCCTACATCAGCGAAAGCCGCTTGTAGATGGTATGGCCGGATTGGAAGTTGTTTCAATCTTAGAGGCTGCTCAGAAATCAATTGAATTAGGAGGAAAAGAAATAAAATTATAATGGAGGTACTTAATTCTACTGAAAATTTTCAGTGTTTAAATCATGTAGAAGTGGGCGAAGGTGTAAAAATATTCGCTTTTGTCAATGCTTACCACTGTAAGATTGGTTCTGGATCCAAAGTGGGTACTTTTGTCGAAATTCAGCGTGGCGTGGAAATTGGTGAAAATTGCAAGATTTCAAGTCACTCTTTTATTTGTGAAGGTGTTAAAATAGAGGACAATGTTTTTATTGGCCATAATGTAACATTTGTTAATGATCGTTATCCACGTGCTACTAATGAAGATGGAAGTATTCAAACGGCGGATGATTGGAAATTGGAAACTACGCTAATAAAAAAAGGCGCTTCTATTGGTTCAAGTGTGACAATTTTATGTGGCGTTACAATTGGTGAGGGAGCACTGGTAGGTGCAGGTTCTGTCGTAACAAAAGATGTTGCGCCAAACACAGTTGTGGTGGGAAATCCTGCTAAACAAATTAAAAAATAGTCGAATGAATATTCCTTGTTTAGATATTAATAAACAATACCTTTCCATCAAAGCGGAAATACTTGCCAAAACAGAGGAGGTATTTGACTCAAATGCTTTTTCCGGCGGACCATATGTTGCTGCTTTTGAAAAAGATTTTGCCGCATTTTGTGAGAGTAAATTTTCGCTAGGTTGCAATAACGGAACGACCGCTTTGCATTTGGCGCTTTTGGCGCTAGGCATTAAATCAGGAGATGAAGTTATTTTGCCAGCCAACACCTTCATCGCGACGGCTTGGGCAATTTCTTATGTTGGAGCTATTCCTGTTTTCGTTGATAATGACCCCAATACCTGGGAAATCGATGTTAATCAGATTGATGCAAAAATCACACCCAAAACCAAGGCGATTATCGGCGTTCACCTATATGGTCAACCTTTTGATATTGATGCAGTCCGCAGCATTGCTGAAAAATATCAATTATTTGTCGTAGAAGATGCGGCACAAGCGCAAGGTGCTCGCTATAAAGGTAAGCCAGTTGGGACTTTCGGAGATATTGGATGTTTCAGTTTTTATCCGGGAAAAAACTTAGGTGCTTTCGGAGAAGCAGGAGGACTAACCATGCAAGATGAATCGTATGCCAAGCATATCATGCGCTTGCGTAATCATGGGATGGAGCAACGCTATTACCATGAGGAAATTGGGTATAATTATCGAATGGATGGCTTGCAAGGAGCAATTTTGAGTATCAAATTGAAGTACCTTGCCAACTGGAATTCTCGAAGAAAGGAGATTGCTCATAAATATTTGAGTCAAATTGTTAATCCTTTGATTACCATGCAGCATCAGCCGGAATGGTCAGATTCAGTTTTTCATTTATTTGTTGTGACTACGCCTGACCGTGAAAATTTTGCTGCTTTTTTGGCAAAAAATGGAATTCAAGTGGGTTATCATTACCCTGTGCCATGTCATCTGCAAAATGCATACAAATCCCTAGGCTACTCAACTGGTGATTTCCCCAATGCTGAATATTTGGCTGCACATTGTGTTTCTTTGCCTATGTTTGCTGAATTAACTGACGAAGAGGTTAGTCATGTTATTGACATCGTAAATCAATATAAATGAGCAAGCAATCTTGGTCGGTCATTGTGTTTTGTTTCAATGAAGTTGGAACAGTAGAGCAAGTTGTCAAAAAGACAATGGAGACTCTTCAAAAAATGAATATCGAATTTTTTGAGGTGCTTTTAGTTGATGATGGTAGCACAGATGGTTCTCGGGAGCTAGCAAGCAATTTTACCGCATTGTTTCCGAAATTACGTCTTGTATTCCATGACCGAAACTTAGGGATTGGTCATGCATTGCGTACAGGGTATTTTGAGGCACAATATGAAAATGTTTGTGCTGTTCCTGCAGATGGCCAATTTGATTTAGACGAGTTATTACCTTATGCTGAAGTTCCGGCTAACTCAATCATATCGTTTTTCCGTAAAGAAAATACAACCTACAGTTTTTTCAGGAACTCTTTGTCTAAAGCAAACAAGCAGTTGAACTTGTGGCTAAATGGATTTGAGTTGAAAGATGTGAATTGGGTTAAAATTTACAAAGGCAAAGTAATCAAGGAAATGAATTTGGAAATAGAAAGCTCGTTAGTTGAAAGCGAAATATGTGCCAAGTTCATGCTGAAAGGATTTCAAGTTATTGAAATAGAATCGAAATATTTACAGCGGACGTCTGGGATTAGCAAAGGAGCCAGCTTTAAAATTGTTAAGCAAGCCATGATCGATACACTTTTTTTGGCCCGTGTTTTATTCCGATATAGGCAACAAATTAGGAACTTGTAGTTCATAAATTCAACAGGCTATGTCAGGAATTACTGCTATTATATTGACTTACAATGAAGAATTGCATTTGGGGCGCTGTATTGCTAGCTTAACTCCAATTTGTGATCGAATATGTATCATTGATTCTTTTTCAGCTGACAGAACCATTGAGATAGCCAAAGGATTAGGCGCTGAAGTCTACCAAAATTCATGGGAAAATAATTATGCTGCCCAGTTAAATTGGGGTATCCATCAGATAAATGCTAAGACAGATTGGACTATTCGAATTGATGCGGATGAGTATTTAAGTCCAGAATTAATCGAAGAACTCAAAAACAAATTAACATCTATACCCAAAGACGTTTCAGGAATAGAGTTGACACGAAAAGTGCTTTTTAAAGGAAAGTGGATCCGATTCGGAGGATTTTATCCGATACATTTGCTTCGAATTTGGCGATCGGGTCAAGGCATATGTGAAAGTCGGTTGATGGACGAACACATGATACTTTCGGGAGGTAAAATTTTGCGGCTTCAAGAGAATTTGATTGACGAGAATTTGAATTCTATTCATTGGTGGGTAAATAAGCATAATAATTATGCCCGTCGAGAGGCCGCCGATATCTTAAATCAAGAATTTTCATTTGTCGAAACTACCGATTTAGCTGGAGTAGAAGTCGGTAAGCAAGCGGCATCAAAACGAAAAGTGAAAAATAATTTATACAATAAACTGCCACTCGGTCTTCGTTCCTTGTTGTATTTCTGCTTTCGTTTTTTCCTGCAATTGGGTTTTCTCGATCATCCCAAAGTTTGGATTTTTCATTTTATGCAAGGCTTTTGGTATCGATTATTAGTTGATATCAATGTCTATGAGGCTAAAACTGCCTGCCAAGGAGATGTTTTCCGATTGCGCGAATATGTTCGCAATGTGTGGAAAATTAAAATATAATTGATTAGTATTACTTTCTGTAAAGTGAAGCTAACATGCGCATTATCAAGTATATTCTCCCATTTATCCTTTTTGTTGGCGCTTGGATTTCCTATCATTCCATTGGAATCATGTGCTGGGCCACAATCTTCTTTAGCTTCCTTTTTATCCCCATCGCTGAATTATTGATTCCCTCGGATGAAGGTAATTTGTCGGATGCCGACGAACTAGCGGCCCAAAATAATTCCATGTACGATATCGTATTGTATCTGGCTTTTTTCTTGCATCTAGTTTGCTTGTTTTCATTCTTGAATCACGTAGCTGACCCTCAGATTTCTGTGCAAGATCGAGCAGGACGAATTTTAACGGCAGGTTTATTGGCAGGTATTTTTGGGATTAATTTAGCACATGAATTAGGACATCGTTCGAAAAAAATCGAACAAGGAATGGCCAAAATTTTGCTGTCTACGAGCCTTTACATGCACTTTTTTATTGAGCATAATCGGGGACATCATACCCATGTGAGTACTCCAGATGATCCAAGTACGGCTAGGTACCGACAAAGCGTATTTGCTTTTTATTTCCAAACAATTCCGGGCACCTATCTTAGCGCCTGGCGAATCAATAATAAGATTTTAAAGAATCAGCAATCAGGTTTTTGGTCTTTACAAAATGAAATGTTAATCTTTCATTTCGCTCAATTTGGCCTTTTGTTAAGTATTTATTCGATTTGGGGAATAGCGACTTTGGGGTATTTTTTGATTGCCGCGTTGATTGGAATTTTGCTATTAGAATCCGTGAATTACATCGAACATTATGGCTTAATGCGTCAGTTGAATGCAAATGAACGTTATGGTCGCGTGCAACCAGAACATTCTTGGAACAGCAATCATTTATTAGGTCGTGTACTTTTGTTTGAGCTCAGTCGGCACAGCGATCATCATTATTCTGCATCGCGAAAATATCAAATTCTCCGCCACCATGAAGGGGCACCACAAATGCCTACGGGATATCCCGGGATGTTGATTTTAGCCATGATTCCACCCGTTTATTTTACTGTGATGGACAAACAAATGCAGAAATACGGTGTGTTAAAATGATCGAACTGCTTTCACGAAACATTTGAAGTCTTTGAAATAAGACGCCTGAAGGCCTGTTTGGAGGTTATGTGTCCAAGCATTTTGTTTGTCGATCTCTGTAGAAGTCCAATACCAAGATGATTGAAATATGCTTCCACCACCCACTTTTTTCAGATTCAATTTGGGGTGAATTAATTCGAATTCTTCTCTAGTAGGAAGACGCCAGTCGCTAAATCCGCCAACCTGTAAACTATCACAAGCTTTAATCGCTTCATTATAATCGAGCTTACCCAGGTTTTCAACGCTTGCAATTAAACCATGACCGTTTTTTTCGAAAATTACATAGCCGCCATTTTTGATAATGGGTAGCTTCTTGTTGGGGCTTTGAGCCGAAACAGTTAAGCAAGCGAATGAAAGGAAGCTGAATATGAATAAGTTACGAATCGACATGTATGGTTGTTGTATGGTAATATCCCTCAAAATTAGATAAAATAAGTGTTAGAGGAAATTTATTTGGATTTTTATCGTTGGAATGGGGAGATAAATTTGAAATAAAATTTGTATTATTGTAATAACCCTAAATATACATCTGTTCGTAGATGAAAAAACGATTATTTTATTTTAGTGTTTTAGTCTTAAGTGTGTTCTTTGTTCATCCGTTTGAAATGAAAGGCCAACAAACGGTCAAGTCAACGGACAACTTTGAGCATTTTAGGCAAGCCAAGGTGTTGTTTGATTCGAATAACTTCCCTGCCGCTCAAGAAGAATTTCGGATTTACCTTAAAACCTTACAAGGAAGCCCAACTTTGTTAGTGTCAGAGCGGACTCTTGTGGAGTATTATATTGCCATGTGTTCTATATATTCCATGAGACCCGAAGCCGAAATGCAAGCGGTTAAATTTATCTCAGATCATCCTGAAAGTCCATTTTCTGCTAAATTGGTTACGGAAATTGGGGTCTTCTATTATGAAACGGGAGATTGGGCTCGTGCCATTAAGTACTTGAGTAATTCCGCTCAAACAAATCTGGAGCATAAATATTACCTCGCCATTTCATATTATAAATCCAATTTGCTAAAAGAGGCATTGGCATTATTTAATTTATTGAAGTTGGAGTCTGAAGTTGAATTTGCCTTGCCAGCCGCTTACTATGCTGGTGTCATGCATTTTCATTTGGAAAAGTTTGAGCAAGCCATCGAAGATTTTAAACTGGCTAGTTCGGATCCCAAATATGCTGCTGAATCACCTGTTTGGATCAGTTCAGCCTATATGAAACTTAACCGCTACAATGATCTAATTTCCTATGTAAAGCCCATTTTAGCCGATAGTACATACGGGAAATCATCGGCAAATCTAGCTGCTATTATTGCCGAACTGCAATTTCAAAAGCAAGATTTTGTGAATGCGGCGAAGAGTTATGCCGTCGTTAAGGAGAAATCTCCACAGTTGTTAAATCGGACACGAAGTTTCAAATATGCTTTTTCGCTATATAAATCGAAACAGTTGGATGAAGCGCTTTTATTATTATCCAAATCCTCGAGAGGAATGGATTCGCTTGATCAAGAAATCGCGAAAACGAAAGCTTTGATTTTAGTAGACCAACAAAAATGGGATCTTGCCTATATTGCTTTGAAGGAAGTTGCTTCCATGCCTTTTAATAAAGAATTGGGAGATGAAGCCTATTTGATGTATTTGAGTTTGTTGCAACAAAATCAGCAATGGTCAATTTTACTGAAAGAAATCAAAGAATACCAAAAACGCACGCCTCAAAATATACATGGGGAATTATTAGTTTCAATGGCAATCGATGCATTAAGAAAACAAGCAAGTCTATCCGCTATTGAAGACTTTATTTTGAATTTTCCTACAGGGAAAGTTAAATTTCAAGAACTTTATCAGTCTACTTGTTACCAAATTGCCTCGAAGGCTTATGAAAAACAAGATGACAGAAGGGCTATTACCTTTTACAAAAAATCCCTTGACTTTGCGGTGAATCGAGAAATGGCTTGGTATGCTCGCTATGCTTTAGCTGAAATGCTAGCAAAGTCAAATAAGAATTCAGATGCGATAAAATTGTATGTGCCGCTATTATCAGAAACAGTATTACCAACGGGTTCACGTGAATTAAGCCAACGCATTCGCTTAAGTTTAGCACATTCATTTGCCTATATTACCATGTACGATCGTTCCTTGCAATATTTTGAGGAATATGTAGCCAACAAATTAGATGGTCGCCGCTCCGCAGATGACTTGCGAAATTTAGCTGAGCTAGCTATTGCAAAAGGAGATTTGGCAGTGGGATTGAAATATTATGACGAAGCAATTCAACAGAATTCTCCACAATCGATGGCCTTACTTGAGCGTAAAGCTACGGTTTTGTTTAACCTTCGGAAGTTTCTAGAGTCGGCTGATGCCTACCAAGCTTACAGTGTTAAATTTCCGAATGATCCGCAGGCCGATAAAATGTTTTATCGAAGTAATGTAGCTTTGTCACGCTTACAACAATCAGAGGCTTATGCGGCTGTTATTCGTAATACGAGCAAGTTTATCCAAGAGAAATCGACAAGCAATCCCTTGTACGCGCCATTTTTGTTGATTCGCGCGCAAGCTTATGAAAATACCAACCAGTGGTTTTTAGCATCGGATGATTATGTGAACATCGTACGTAAATTCACGACAGACTCTTCTGCCAAAGAGGCGATCATCGGAGCAACCGAGTTATTGAAAAAGGCGGGACGCTATACGGAGGCGATTGAATTGCAACATATTTACGCGAGTCAACATGGCAATGATCCGAGTATCGCCGAACAGTGGTTTGATATTTGTTCGGAAATGTTTGAACAAGAAAAATATAAATTGGTTGTTCCTGAACTTGTTCGTCTAATTCAAGAATTTCCATCTTATAGTCAAT
Source organism: uncultured Cytophagaceae bacterium (assembly GCA_938008575.1). Classification (GTDB taxonomy): domain Bacteria; phylum Bacteroidota; class Bacteroidia; order Cytophagales; family Spirosomataceae; genus Aquirufa; species Aquirufa echingensis. The sequence continues at coordinate 10,099 of CALLKB010000008.1, forward strand.
CTGATGCCCTTAATTACATGTTGGGCGTTTCCACTTACCACACGAAGGATTTTAGTAATGCATTGATTTACCTGAAACGAAGTCTTCAAGGAGTTAGCTATGCAAACAAAGCTCGATGGATGATTGCCTTAATATATGATGAGCAGAAACGTTCTGATTTGGCTATTAGTACGCTGGTTGATCTGAAGGCAAATATTGTCTACCAAGATACGCTAATGATTAACGTGCAGGATAAGTTGAAACAATTGTATAGTGCTCAAAAGAAATTTGATGCACTGAATCAATTATGGCTAGATTTAGATGTCACAGATTCGTTACGAAAGAGCCAATGGGCTTACGAAATTGGTCAAAATGCTTCAGATGTTAATGATGTAGATCTCGCGAAACAATGGTTTGAAAAAGCTGTAAAACTGAATCAAGATGAAATAGGTGCCAATGCGTCGCTTGCCTATGCGCACATACTCACTTTACAGAAAGCATATAAACAGTCGAATGAATGGCTGAGTAGTCAATTCGTACAAGCTGAAAGTCGGTATTATCACATGCCTGATGCGCTTGTGGGGCAGGCCTTTTTAATCATGGCAGACAATTTTGTCCAATTAAAAAATAGTGCTCAGGCCAAAGTGATTTTGCAAAGTATTTTAGCTAATTCGTCGGATGATGCCGTGAAATTGCTAGCCAAGAAAAAAATGGAGGGAATTCAATAAATGAAGCAGATCTTTTTACTATTTATTGGCCTGTTTTGCTTACTCGTTAGGGTATATGCGCAAGAGTCGCGTATCGATCGTTCGACGATTACCATTCCGAATACCACCCGGGCGGTTATGCAGCTGAAGGTCACCGATCGGACTTATTTGCCGATGAAATCTTTTGAGCAAACAGGCAGCATTCCTTTGCAAATTAAATTGAAGGAATCGCAATGGAAATTAGACTCCTTGCCCAAAATAGATGCCCCTGCTGCACAGGAAATGCGCTCGGATGAGAAAAACAAAACAGCTTACGGCGAAAAATTCAAGAATGCTTTAGTGTTAGGTGTTGGAAATTATGGCCATTCCCTTTTTGATTTTAATGCAAGCCAAAGTGCGAAAGAAAATAAATTCCTTGGTCTTTATTTGCATCATGATGCCAATCAATTTGGCCCTGTTATGTCAGAATATTCGGCTAGGAGTGAAAATTTGGCTCGACTTGAGAGTCGTTCGTTGGGCCGAGTGAATTACTGGGAAAGTACATTGGAGTATAAAATGTTCTCGAATTACTATTATGGCTTAGCTGAAATTCCCTCTTATATAAAGGCCAATGATTTATTAGCTTCATACACGCGAATGAGTGCTGCGGGGAAATTAAGTAGTGCTAAAAAAACACCATCCGCTGATTATGTTTTAAGCATCCAAGCAGACCAACTGACAAACGCACAAGATTTAAAGGAGTTACTTATCCAAGGACACGGGGTATATGTGCATGGGATGTCGGAAAAGTTGCGATTCAAATTAGCCGGGGATTATATCTATTCCGAATATTCCCCGAGCGCGTCATTGCAAAAATGGAATCGGAGTTTATATCGCTTAAATCCCCATTTGGCCTACAAGAGTTCACGCGTTAGTTTGAATGCAGGATTTATGTTTGTTACCGAGTCTGATGAACCTTCTGTTGAAAATACGAGTGTCTTTCCTATGTTGCAGATGGATTTTGGCGCATCAGATTATATTCATTTGTTTGGTGGTGTAGGTGGTGATGTGCAATTCAATTCTTACCAAAGTTATTTAAAGCAAAATGCTTGGATGCGTACGCAAAGTCAATTGAAAAATACAAATCAAGTTGGTCATGTTTACGGCGGAATTAAAGGAATAGGTGGGAACAAAGTCATCGACTTTGAAGCACAATATGACTATGCGGAATATTCCGACTTGCCATTTTATGTGAATGCGGTTTCTGCTCCAAATAAATTTGATGTGCAATACCGTGGTGGATTGGAAAAAGTTCAGGTGACCACGTATTCAGCTAATTTGAATTTTAATTTCACGTCTCAATTTACCTCTAGCTTTAAGTTTAATCATGTGATTTATGAGCAATTAGGTGTCAAATTCAATGCTCCGCATATTCCAGCAACAACCTTGTCTTGGATAAATTCTTGGCGGGTCTCTCCTAAGATCTTGATTGCACCCGATATCTATTGGATTCAATCGCTGTATGCATTAGAACCTGTCAAAAATCAGTTAATTCAGATGGATGATATTTTGGATGTCAACTTGAAAATAAATTACTTTATCAAACGAAATTTGAACATCGGTTTATCAGGTAATAACCTCTTAGGTAAAAACTATCAGAAGTATTATCAATACAAGGTTCAAGGCTTGAATGCAACCTTATCATTAGCTTATTCTTTCTAATATGAAATACATTCTTTCTATCTTGGTTTCTCTGATGCTTTTTGCCTGTGGCTCTAGTAATTCGACAGAAAAAGTTAATCCTACACGTAGTTTGAATGAAGTGCTCGCTTGTGAAAACCTAGCTGGACTAACGAAAAAATATGGTAAAGATTCTTTGGTTGCAGATACAACCTGGGTGATTGGTGATGACAGTCTACGTGGTTCCATTTTATATCCCAATTCGAATCGTCAGGTGTATGTGTATTACCGAGATGGTCAAATCGTTGATGTAACGATTGTCGGTAACGCTTCGGAATGGAAAACGGATTCGGGATTGCTGCTGGGAATGCCCCTTCAATCTGTTCAAGCAATTAATCAAAAGAATTTTACCTTATCCGGATTTAACTGGAAACATGCAGGTTCCGTTGTTTCATGGGAAGGTGGTAAATTGATGGGGGATAGTACCTTAGGGCACCTAGCTTCTTTTTCAAATGCATCTAATCTGCATGAAGGGATTTCAGATGCGGAATACCAACAAATTTCCGGTGAGACAGAATTTGATGTTCGCCATGAAGTGATTCAAAAATTGAATCCAAGCCTTGATTTAATTTCGTTGGTTCGTCCCTTTATTCCAAACAAAGAGGAGGGTAAGAGCATGAGCAAGCGTATTTCGGATAGTCAAATCCCTCCAGTTAAGTAAGGATTATTTAAGTTTGGGATTATTGTGGTGCCTATCTGCATCACGCACACTTTTCTTCGCTAAGTTTTTGGCTAAGGCTTCTGTTAGATTAATGCCCGTTTGATTAGCCAAACAAATTAACACAAAGAGCACATCAGCCATTTCGTCGCCAAGGTCTTTATTTTTATCCGATTCCTTCTCAGATTGTTCCCCATAGCGACGTGCGATGATGCGAGCAACTTCACCCACTTCCTCTGTTAACATCGCCATGTTGGTTAGTTCATTGAAGTATCGAACTCCCACTGTTTTGATCCACTGATCCACTTGTTCTTGTGCTTCTTCTAAGGTCATAATGAGGTGTTTTTCGAATCGATGATGATGGTTACAGGTCCATCATTGCATAAGCTAACTTGCATATCCGCGCCAAATACACCCGTTTGAATCGGGGCGCCCATGGCAGTAGAAAGCTTTTCAATCATTAGCTCATATAAAGGAATTGCTTGTTCTGGTCTTGCCGAAGCTAAATAACTAGGCCGATTCCCTTTTCGGGTATCTGCAAACAAGGTGAATTGACTGATTAAAAGGATTTGGCCTGCTACCTGTTCCAAGGAAAGGTTCATTTTTCCTTCGCTATCTGAAAAAATACGCATTCCGTGAATCTTTCCTACAAGGTATTCGACATCAGTTGGGCTATCGTCAACATGTATACCTAGGAGCACAACAAATCCCGTTCCAATGGAAGCATGTAATTTGCCTTCGATGTGTAAGGAAGCTGAACTAGCTCGTTGAATAATAGCTCGCATTGCCTACAATAGGAAATAGACAATCATGAAATAAACCCCATAACCCAAGATGTCATTGGTCGTTGTGATAAAGGGTCCGGATGCAACAGCCGGGTTGATTTTTAATTGGTTTAAGACCAAAGGTGTTACTGTTCCCATCAAGGACGCTAGCATAACAACCGCAAACAACGAAAGGGATACGGTAATGGAAAGCATGATTTCGCCACTATCGATTAACATAGAACATCCGAACGCAAAAATGGCCGCAATGAGGGCGTTGATTAACGCAACGACAAATACCTTTTGAAGACGTTTCCACAAGGTGGTATCCAAACCACTTTTGTCGGCTAAGGACTGAACGATGAGTGAAGAAGATTGAATTCCCACATTTCCGCCTGTAGAACCAATCAAAGGGATAAACGCTGAAATAGCTGGTAATAAGGCAATCGTATCATCAAATCGGTCGATGATTTTAGCAGCTAAAAAGCTACCTACCATACCTCCAATCAACCAAGGTAAACGGGAACGTACCAAGAGCCACACGGAGTCATCTTCTTCTACGTCTTCCGAGATACCGGCCATCACCTGAATGTCCTCTTGCGCGGATTCCGTGATGAAATCGACCACGTCATCAATGGTAATTCGACCTAATAATCGTCCTTGTATATTCACAACAGGAATTGCTTCCAAATCGTATTTTTGCATTAAATCAGCTACTTCTTCGCCTGTACTGTAGGTTTGTACCGATACAATTTCATCCGCTTCGTAGACATCTTGAATCTTCGATCCACGCTTGGCAAGAATGATTTTTTTCAAGGAAACTGTGCCTAATAAAAGACCATCATCATCCACTACGTAAACGGAATAAACCTTTTCTACATCCTCGGCTTGTCGGCGAATCTCCTCTACACATTCCGTTACCGTCTGTGTGACATTGATTTTGATCAACTCTTTCTGCATCAAACCACCCGCACAATCCTCATCATAGTGCATGAGATCAATGATGAAGCGTGCTTGTTCGCGGTCTTTCAACAATGCGATTACTTCTTCGCGTATACGAACGGGTTGTTCGTTTAATATATCCACCGCATCATCGGAATCGACAATGTTGATGTATTCAGAAATTTCTTTGGAAGTGAAATTCTTTAAGAACTTCTTACGATCATCTGTATCTAAAGCAGTGATAATCGCAGCGGCAATTTTGGTATCCAATAATTGGACCAAATACTTCGATTCTTCCCCGTTTAATTCATAGAGAATCGATGTGATATCAGCAGGGAATAAATCCTCAATCTTGGCAATGATCTCATCTTTCGCTTGATCGGTGATCAATTGGCGAATTTCTTCTAAGAACTCTTTGGTGAGCTCAAACGGAAGGTGCTGTACATTGATTTCTTCCATGATGAGTTAATTAGATTGAATCGCAATTACGGAATTTTTGCCCAAAATGCCGTTAAGGCTATATTATTTTCTTATGCTCCTAGGTAACCGTTAGCTTCCCACAATTTGGTCAAAGTTGTAAACTCCTCAACACCTAATTGCTCTGCTCGTTTCGTTAATAAGGGATGATCAGGTAATTGCATGGCACGCAAAGCATTACGTAAAGTCTTTCTTCGTTGGTTGAAAGCCATTTTGACCAACATCTTAAAGTGTTTTGGGTCACAAGCCAATTCCTTGTTGAAGTTTCTTACCAAACGAATCACACCTGAGTTGACCTTTGGTGGTGGAGTGAAAACCTCCGGTCCAAGACTAAAGAGGTATTCGATATCGTAATAAGCTTGTAGGAGTACGCTCAGAATACCATAGTCCTTATTGCCTGGTTTGGCAGCTAAACGTACGGCAACTTCTTTTTGTAACATGCCTACAACTTCTACACATTGGTCTTTGTATTCCAAAATGCGGAAAAATATTTGGGTAGAGATGAAATAGGGGAAGTTACCAACAATCGCAAATTTGGTATCGCCAAAGATGTTCTCCAAGGGATAGCGTAAAAAGTCACCATCGATTAAGCGCGGTCCCGTGAATTCCAAATAGTTCTTGCGTAGGTAATCGACTGATTCCTTATCGATTTCAATCAAGTAGGTTTCGTATTCTTTCTTCTTGACCAAATATTGTGTCAAGACGCCCATACCAGGACCAATTTCCAATACTTTTTGGTAGTTGGCAAAATCCTGCAAGCCATCCACGATGCGTTGGGCCGCATCTAAATCATTCAAAAAGTGTTGACCTAAATTCTTTTTTGCTCTTACTTGCACGTGTTCTTGGGGCTTAAGGGTACGCGAAATTACGCCCTTTTTTGTACATTTAAGCAAAAATAGGGAATAAAGCCATGGCTGCTTGGGCAAATAAGACAAAGGACGATCTCATTCAGGAAATTCAAGAGCTGAAAAAGCAATTGGACGTATTGGAAATCAACGATGGCATTGCCTCAGAGACGACTTCGAAAGAGAATCTTATCAAAACCATGTCGGGCCTAAAGTTATTTGGCATCATCATGGCGCTCGATGGGACGATTGTTTTTGCCAATGCCTATACTCATCAATTATTAAACTACAAGGCGGGCGAGTTAAACGGCAAAGATTTTTTTGGTACACTGTTACCCGAGGGAGAAACCGAAGATCGCCGAGCATCATTCCAAAAAGCCATTGCTGCTGGTGGTTTATTTGAAGATCGAGAACGGAATTACATTACGAAGACGGGTGCCATGAAATGGGTGGAGGTAGCCTCAACCATCGTTCAGGAAGCCGACCAAACTACCTATTTAAGTATCATCGGTGAAGACATCACCGAACGCAAAAAAGTATCTGAAGCCTTAAGTAGGTCAAATGCCCAGTTGCAAGACCTGATTAATAATACGACTGATTTAATTCAAATCACGGGTATTTCAGGACGCTTTCTATTTGTCAATAAAGCCTGGTTGGAAACCATGGGTTATTCCGAAGACGAAGCGCGTGATTTAAAAATGCAGGATGTACTTCATCCCGAATTTGCACACGTTACCCAGGCGCAATTTGATTTATTGAGTAAAGGCGAAGAATTACCGGAGTTTACGGCTGTTTTTCGAAGGAAAGATGGTCGCCGACTCTATGTTTCGGGATCTGCGACATGTCGATTTGAACGAGGCGCACCCACGGCCTACCGTTGTATTTTGCATAACTCGACAGCGAAAGTTCGTGCGGAACGTGCCAATAAATTGTTCTCATCCATTGCGCAGGTAGCGATTAATTCGACCAATCTGGATGATTTGTATGTGAACATTCATAAGCAATTGGGTGAGGTGATTGATGTGAAGAATTTCTTCATTGCACAATACGATCCGGGCAAAAGCTATTTATATTTCCCTTATTACATCGATGAGTATTTTGACTCACGTGTCCATTTTACCAAACGTAAACTGGGAAACGGATTGACCGAATATGCGATCATGGCGAATAAGCCTTTGATTTTGCATGATGATGATATTCACCAACTCGCCAAAGAGAAGAAGATTTATTTATATGGTGTCGTTCCCAAAGTAATGCTTTGCGTTCCTTTGCGTATAGGTGATCGCGTAACGGGAATCATTGGGGTGAAGTCCTATGAGCGTGCCAATAAATACGAGAATAGAGATTTGGAGTTATTAGACTTTATCTCGAGCCAAGTGGCGGTGGCTATCGCACGTAAGCAGGCAGAAGAGGCTTTGGCACATGAAACGGCTCGTTTAAATGCCATTTTTGAGGGGAGCTCCCATTTGATGTGGTCGGTGAATAAACGATTAATGCTGACGAGTTTTAATCACGAATACGCGGAATTGCTTGAGCAGCAATTGCAGATTAAGCCGCAGTTGAATTTTAGTACGGAGAGTATGGGTTTCCAACTGGTTGCGCCGAATGAGCGAA
>CALLKB010000009.1 GCA_938008575.1 uncultured Cytophagaceae bacterium
GCGGTACAAATTGCCATTTTACTACACGATATTGGTCATGGACCATTTTCACATGCACTAGAACATGTGTTAATTGAAGGCGTTTCGCATGAACACCTTTCCTCTCTATTAATGGATAGCTTGAATATTCAATTTGGTGGCAAATTGGATTTAGCCATTTCCATTTTTACCAAAAAATATCACAAAGTATTCCTTTCCCAACTAATTTCTGGGCAATTGGATATAGATCGGATGGATTACCTCAATCGCGATAGTTTTTTTACAGGCGTTTCGGAGGGTGTAATAAGTTCAGATCGCATTATTAAAATGCTCACGGTGCATAACGGCCAATTGGTGGTAGAAGAAAAAGGGATTTATTCCATCGAAAAATTTCTAATTGCCCGCAGGTTGATGTATTGGCAAGTGTATTTACACAAAACAGCTATTGCAGCGGAAACGATGCTGATTCAAATTCTTCGTCGAGCGAAATACCTCATTAACCAAGATAAACCACTGAGCTGTTCAAAAGCATTGATGCAATTCCTAAGCAAAGAATATACCTGGGAAGAATTCACCGCCGATCCTAACCTATTAATCGCCTTCACGGATTTAGATGACCATGATGTTTGGGCTGCTATAAAAACCTGGAAAGATGCTGACGATAAAATCTTGTCGCTTTTATGTTCCCACTTTTTGAGTCGGAAATTGTTTACGTGTAAACTCGGCAGCCAACCGCTTCCCAAGTCAAAACGCACGGAGATCTCCGAAGAAATCAAATCAACACTGCAAATCAACGATGAAGAATTATCCTATTTTGTCATCGAAGGGTCCACAAGCAATTCGGCCTATGTCCAAGGGGATAACACGATTAAAATCGTCGATAAACTAGGTCAAGTGGTCGAGCTAACGGAGGCATCTGACCTCCCAACCATACAAGCCCTAAGTAAGATTGTGAAAAAATACTATTTTTGTTGCCCAAAGAGCGTATATTTGCAAGGTGTATTGAACTCACAAACATTCTAAATTCGAATTATCCTATATGAAGTTTACCGTTGACCAAATAGCGACCATGATTCAAGGAGCAGTAGAAGGCGACGGAACTCAATGCATTACGGGATTCGATAAAATAGAAGAAGGAAAAACAGGAAGCATTTCTTTCCTTTCCAACCCCAAATACGAATCTTATTTATACGAAACGGACGCCACGGCAGTCATCGTATCAACTGATTTGGCATTAAAATCTCCCGTAAAATCAACACTTATCCGTGTGAAAGAGCCTTATGTGGCTTTTACCATCTTGTTGCAAAAGTACCAAGAAATGATGTCGGAACGGGAAACAGGCATACGAATAACAGCGCATATTGCGGATGGCGTAAAAGTAGGAAAAGATCTATTTGTAGGCCATTTATCCTTTATTGATGCGCAATCAAGCATTGGTAATTATAATAGCATACATAACCACGTCAGCATTGGAAAAAATGTACATATTGGCGACAATTGCATCATTTATCCTGGCGTAGTTATTTACAAGGATACGATTATTGGAAACAATGTCATTATCCATGCCAATGCGGTCATTGGTGCAGATGGTTTTGGTCATGCTCCTCAAGCAGATGGAACCTACAAAGCGATTCCTCAGTTAGGAAATGTAGTCATAGAAGATGATGTAAGCATTGGTGCCAATGCCACGATTGATCGGGCAACCATGGGTTCTACGTTCATTCGCAAAGGCGTTAAATTAGATAATTTAGTACAGGTTGCCCATAATGTGGAGATTGGCGCAAATACCGCCATCGCCGCACAAACGGGGATTTCTGGTTCTACAAAAATAGGTGAAAACTGCCTCATCGGCGGACAAGTTGGCATTGCTGGTCACCTCAGCATCGCACCTAAAACCATCATTACGGGACAATCCGGCGTCACGAAATCAATCAAAACGCCAGGTCAAACCATGGGTGGTTTTCCTGCAACAAATAATGTTGACAATTTAAAACGTAGCGCATTAATCCGACAATTGCCGGAGCTATTCGAAAAGATTAATAAAATTAAATAAGCGTACCCTTTCTTATGAATAATAAGCAACATACGATTTCTAAATCTGTCACGCTTTCCGGAGTCGGTTTGCATACAGGCGTTGTAGCCAATATGACTTTTTTACCCGCGGCAGCTAATCACGGAATTAAATTTCAGCGTGTGGATTTACCGGGCCAACCGATTGCAGATGCGGACGTAGACTATGTCGTAGATACATCCCGCGGAACAACGATTGAGCACAATGGTGCCCGTATCAACACCGTTGAGCACGTTTTAGCAGCTTTGGTAGGTCTTGAAATTGATAATATTCTCATCCAATTAGATGGCCCTGAACCACCGATCATGGATGGATCTTCCATCAAATTTGTGGAAGCATTAAAAGATGCAGAACCTGTTGAACAAGAAGCGCACCGTAAATTCTTTGAATTAACCGAAGAGGTTCGTTTCAAAGACTTAGACAAAGGAATCGAATTAGCCGCATTACCACTAAATGATTACCGCATCGCTGTAATGGTGGATTATAACTCGAAATTCTTGTCGAGCCAACATGCCAACTTAAGTCATGTTTCTCAATTTGAAAAGGATTTCTCTATGTGCCGTACCTTCTGTTTCGTGCATGAACTTGAAGCCTTATATAAAGCGGGTTTAATCAAGGGTGGAGATTTAAATAATGCCATCGTGATCGCAGATAAGGACTATTCAGAATCAGAATTAGCACATTTATCTGAAGTTTTAGGCAAACCCAAAGTATCCATTTCCAAGGAAGTAGGTATCTTAAACAATACGAATCTACACTTCAACAATGAAATGGCACGCCATAAATTGTTGGATGTTATGGGGGATTTGGCATTAGTAGGCCGACCAATCAAAGCACAGATTTTGGCATCACGCCCAGGTCATGCATCCAATGTTGAATTGGCTAAAAAAATCAAGAAATTGATGTTGGAAACAGAGAAAAACAATGTCCCTGTTTACGACCCAAAACAACCTCCTATTTGTTCGCACGAACGGATTTACGAATTATTACCACACCGTTATCCTTTCCAAATGATTGATAAAATCATTTACCTGGATGATAACAGCGTAGTTGGCGTTAAAAACGTAACCATGAATGAGAATTATTTCATGGGTCACTTCCCGAACAACCCGGTAATGCCAGGAGTTATGCAGGTAGAAGCCATGGCACAAACAGGTGGTATCCTCGTATTAAGCTCTGTACCGGATCCTGAGAATTATTGGCCGTACTTAGTGGGCATCGAAAACTGCCGCTTCCGTAAAAGTGTCATTCCAGGTGATACCGTTATCTTCAAATGTGAATTAACTGCTCCAATTCGTCGGGGAATTGCCAAAATGATTGGCAAGGCCTACGTAGCCGGACAAGTAGTTTGTGAAGCTGAAATGACGGCTAGTTTAGTTAGAAAATCTTAGGTATTTGATCATGAGTCAACCACTTTCTGTAATACATCCCAATGCCAAAATTGCTGCTAATGTCAGCATAGATCCTTTTTCTGTTATTCATGAGGATGTAGAAATAGGTGAAGGTACGTGGATTGGATCCAACGTAACTATTTTCCCCGGTGCAAGAATCGGTAAAAATGTACGTATTTTTCCTGGAGCTGTTATTTCAGCGATTCCACAAGACCTGAAATTTGGTGGTGAGATCACGACCGCAGAAATTGGTGACAATACAACCATTCGTGAATGTGCCACGATTAATCGGGGTACGTCAGACAAACAAAAAACGGTTATCGGCAAAAACTGCTTAATCATGGCTTATGTCCATGTGGCACACGATTGCATCATTGGTGATAATTGTATTCTAGCTAATGCCGTTCAAATGGCAGGACATGTGACCGTAGGTGATTTTGCGATTATTGGTGGCTCATCAGCAATACATCAATTTGCATCGATTGGCCGACATGTCATGATTTCCGGTGGCTCATTAGTTCGCAAGGACGTCCCTCCTTTCACAAAAGCTGGTCGGGAACCGCTTAGCTATGCTGGCATTAATTCTGTAGGTTTACGTCGTCGAGAATTTAATGATGCACAAGTTGCTGAAATTCAAGACATCTATCGATACGTATATTTAAAAGGTTTGAACAACCAAGAGGCCTTGAATCAAATCGAATCCAACATTCCTCAATCTGCTTACCGCGACGAAATCGTTGATTTTATTCGCAATTCAGAGCGTGGAATTATGAAAGGATAAAATGGCTCCCATGAAGATCATTGCCACAGGTATTCACAAAAAATTCCGCCAGGAATGGGTCTTCAAGGCATTATCCTATACATTTGAATCAGGTAAATCCTATGCAATCATAGGTCAAAATGGTGCAGGTAAATCTACCCTCCTAAAAACCCTTGCCCAATATAGCTTACCCAATAAAGGAAAGGTTGAATTTGAAGGGATAACGGAGGGCGTCAACAAGCAAATCAGTTTCGCGGCACCTTATTCCGAATTAATCGAAGAATTCACACTACCCGAATTATTAAACTTCCTGATTCAAATTGATTTTCTTACAGCTCGTTGGGATTTCGAAGCTTTCTCATCCTTCATCGACCTACGCCCATCCGAAACGAAATACATTAAGAATTTCTCATCCGGAATGCGCCAAAAAGTAAAGTTGGGAATTGCTTTAGCTGCCGACAGACCAATCTTGTGTTTAGATGAGCCAACTTCCAATTTGGATGAAACGGCAAAGAACTGGTTTTACAGAGCTTTGGAAAGCCAAAGGCATAAGTTGATTCTTATCGCTTCCAATGAACAAGCGGAAATAAATTTATGTACGGATCAACTCGCTATTGCCGACTACAAGGCTTAAGCAAATTTCAAATCCAATCGCAAGCGAATTAATCCGATTAAGATCGAGCATATTCCCACGAAATAAAGGACACTACTGCCATCGATGACGCCCTTGCTCATTTGTTGGTAATGTGCATACACCGACCAGGTTTCCATCGCAGGAATTTCCTGCAGGCCTTGCCAACAAGCGAAATTAAAAACTAAACCGAGGACAAAGGCCAAGGATTGTTTAGAGACTAGCACAGAAGCTAAAGTTGACAAACAGATAAACACCGCACAAAGCAATACTAAAGCGGTATAAGCACCTATAATCAAAGAAGCATCATAATTCCCCTCAGGACTGCCGAGTTGGCCTATCGAATACACGAAAATACCGGTGGGAATTAATATGATCAATACCAGGATAAATGTACCCAGTAATTTACCGATCACGATCGAATTCAT
>CALLKB010000010.1 GCA_938008575.1 uncultured Cytophagaceae bacterium
TTTTCACATTACCCCCACCCCTCATTAATCTGTACAAAAGGCACCTAGATGAAATAATCAACTATGCGGTTTTACCCGATCAGCGAAGACATAGCCTTGATCAAGAAGCAGCCCGACATTACATCGACTTAGATCGTTACCCCATCAAAGACATACAATACAAAACCTGGGAAAATGCCATCACAGTATATTCCGAAGATTCCCTTCAAAAACATGGAATTGTGCCTTGGAACATACAAACGTATTTCCGCCAACTGAAATATGCTTTTCTAGCAAGGGACACGATTCGAATCATCAAAATATCAGCGGAATTAGGACATTATGTAGCAGATGCACACGTTCCGCTGCATACAACGTCCAACTATGATGGCCAACAAACGAACCAGGTGGGTATTCATAGCTTTTGGGAGTCCCAAATACCCGAACTACTCCAAGAGAAGCTTGATGATTGGATAGGGCCGGCAGCCTATATCCCGAATGTACTCACAAGCACATGGGATTGGGTTTTAGAATCGCATGGCATGCTAACAGATTTATTCAATGGAGAAAAAATAATAAACGCACGAGTTCCTAATTCCCAAAAATACAAACACAGCCAAAAAGGTAAGAATTTAGAAAAGATATATTCAGAACATTACATTGAGGCATACCACAAACAACTTGATAATCAGGTAGAAAAACGCTACTTAGCATCGATCAAACACATCGGAAGTTTATGGTATTCTGCATGGCTTGAAGCAGGAGAGCCTGATTTCAAATAAATTTGTGCAATTTTGCAGCATGAATGCATCAAAATTTGTCCAATTAAAGCACGGGAAAGACGCCCCGGTTAAACGATTTCACCCTTGGGTATTCTCAGGTGCAATTGTAAAACAAAGCCCTAACCTGCAAGATGGTGACTGGGTTAATGTATATAGCAGTCGGGAAGAATTCTTAGGTACCGGACATTTTCACCATGGAAGTATTGCGGTTAAAATACTTTCGTTTCAAGAAATCGAATCCAAAACAACATTTTGGGAAAAGCGCATTCAAAATGCATGGGATTTACGCAGTTTATTGCCCTTAAAGGATACAAACGCTTTTCGCTTAATTCATGGCGAAGGAGATGGCTGCCCTGGTCTCATTATGGACTTATACAAGGACGTACTCGTATTTCAGGCACATACCATTGGTTTGCACCGCGACCGAGATGAAATAGTTGAGGCCGTTAAAAATGTCTTAGGCAAAAAAATCAAAGCTATTTACGATAAAAGCAAAGAAACCTTACCTACTGAATATGCGCAATCTTGTACAAATTCATTTGTTTTTGGCGAAGTGAAAGTTCCCTATACGGTAAAAGAAAATGGGATTTCCTTTTCGATCAACTGGATTACGGGACAAAAAACAGGCTTCTTTATTGACCAAAGAGAAAATCGGGCTTTATTAGCACAATATGCGCAAGGCAAATCAGTTTTAAATACGTTCTGTTATTCAGGTGGATTCTCACTTTATGCCTTGAAAGCTGGAGCTGCAACCGTCATTTCCTTGGACGCCTCAGCGAAAGCAATCGACTTAGTTAATGCTAATATTGAATTGAATAAGATGCAGGAACTAAATCATCAGGCGATCGTAGGTGAAACGCTCCCCTATTTGAAAGCCAATGAAGACGAATTTGACATCATTGTTTTGGATCCTCCTGCATTTGCCAAATCGATGAATGCGAAACACAAAGCATTGCAAGGCTATCAAAAAATCAACGAATTGGCTTTACGCAAAATCAAGAAAAACGGACTTCTATTTACCTATTCATGTTCTCAAGTCATTACTAGGGACTTATTCTACAACATGCTCGTAGCTGCCGGAATAGCCGTAGGAAGAGAGATTCAAGTCATTCATCAAATGACACAATCACCAGATCATCCAATCAACCTATTCCACCCAGAAAGCAATTACTTGAAAGGGTTTGTACTAAAGGTTTTATAACAAAAAAGGCGCTGAAAGTGATTCAGCGCCTTTTTTGATTAATCTACGAATCGGAAGATTCGATTCCAACGAATCTTATCTAAAGAGAACAAGGGTTTATTCGGGTCAATCGACATCCAAACAAACACAGCTTTACCCACAATGTGGTCGGCTGGGACAAATCCCCAAAAACGCGAATCCGCAGAATTATGGCGATTATCTCCCATCATGAAAAAATAATCTTGCTTAAACGTATATGAAGTCATAGCTTGTCCGTTCTTCAACAATTTATCACCCGCCAAAACGATATCTGTATTACCTTCATAGTTGATAATGGCCTCTTGATACAATTTCACATTTTTACGATCTAATTGTACGGTCCAACCTTTAGCTGGAACTTTCAACGGTCCGTAAAAATCACGATTCCATTTAAAATCAACCGTATCATGCGGGAACATATCAATGAATGTTAATCCCTTCGGATCCTTGAATGCATCTAAATCGAATGATTTTGCCCAAGGCAAAGCCTTAATCTCATCAATATGTTTTTTAGATGTATTCAATTTATAACCGGCTAATTGATTCGTAGAATCTGCCAAAGGCAACCAATCTGCTGAATCATAACTCGCATCCGGTGAATTACGAATACCATATTCCGCAAAAAATGCATCATCTAAATTCTCTTTGGTCTTCATAAATACAGGATGTTGCATCTTTTCTGGATTTTCCATCGCCTTATTATTAACAAATACTTGTTGGTCTCTAACTTCCAAAACATCCCCTGGAGTTGCCACACAGCGCTTCACGTAAAATGTCCGTAAATCTAAAGGCGCATCTCCATCTTCCTCAAAATTAGGCACATTGAATACAACGGCATCACCTTGTTTAACTTTCGAAAAACCCGGCAAACGATAGGTTGGCAATTGCAACCAAGATAAATAGGAAGGCAAATTCGTAAACCAAATCTTTTGGTGAGTCAATGGCAATTGCAAAGGTGTTTTAGGCGTACGAACACCATAGTGCATCTTGCTAACAAACAAAAAGTCGCCTACCATCAAAGAACTCTCCATCGATGGTGTCGGAATGGTATAGGCCTCAAACAAGAAAAAGCGTATTAATGTAGCCGCTACAACGGCAAACACGACAGAATCCAACCATTCTCTAAATGGTGATTTTTGCTTAGGCTTTTGATTTTCGGTTGGTTTCATGAATTCTTATGTAAATATTTATCAATTAATTCTTGTGAAGGCTTATAGATATAAGGATGTGGAAAACCATTTTTAATAAAAGTAGGATCTTCCATGTTGGTATAGCGAAAATGACATGACCACCGAATTTCATCATTCGTGATAACACCAGATTCGTGAACAAGTAACGTTGAAAAAATAGCAATATCCCCCAGTTTCATTGCTTTTTGCACACGAGGATAAGATGTTCGGTCAAAATCTACTTCCGCAAATCCGTTTTCAATACGATCGGTTAATGGTCCCAGCTTATGTGATCCTGGATAAAAAACAACAGGACCGTGAGCGATATCCAAATCCATCAAGGGTAGCCAAACAACAACAGAATCATCAGAGGCCAACATCGATGTCCAATCTTGGTGCAAAGGAGTTTTGTAAAAATGTTCTGATTTAGCCAAGGATGGATGGTTGAAGAATAATACAGGACGCGTACACATTAATGG
The DNA here is from genome assembly GCA_938008575.1 of uncultured Cytophagaceae bacterium. Lineage (GTDB taxonomy): Bacteria > Bacteroidota > Bacteroidia > Cytophagales > Spirosomataceae > Aquirufa > Aquirufa echingensis. The sequence goes on from CALLKB010000010.1 coordinate 3,629, forward strand.
ATGTGAAAGACCCAAATCCTTCAATAAACTCATTAACTCTGGATTAACAGCCAATTGATAGAGTTCAATCAAGCCACTTTGAATCATTTTCCCGCAAGCGATAAACTCCTCTAAATGGTTCTCGAATAAGCTCTGCATTTGGCTTAAATAATCGCCTGTGATACCGAAACGGTTGAATTGAATATCAAAAATAGCCTTCGCAGCTGTTTGAATCTGACCAATGAGAGCAGGATCAAAAAAACCAGGTAGAATGATTAATCCCTCCTCTTGCAATTGCTTTTTTAATGCTATACGATCCATATTTCTTATTTTAACATATCATCCATACCCAAAACACCTTTCTTATCTTTTACCCATTCGGCGGCAATCACAGCACCCAAGGCAAAACCTTCCCGACTAAATGCTTCGTGGGTAATTTCTATTTGGTCAACTTTTGAGATGTACTTAACCGTATGTGTTCCAGGAATAATAGATTCCCTTTGAGACCAAATCGCGACTTCATTCGCTGCCGGAATTTCATTATTCACCCATTTGGTTTTCGAAGCATAAGCATCAATAATGCCTTCTGCAATCGTAATAGCTGTTCCGGAAGGTGAATCCTTTTTCTCTAAATGGTGTATTTCATTCGTATAAATATCATATTCCGAATGCCCCGACATCAATGCAGCCAAAA
>CALLKB010000011.1 GCA_938008575.1 uncultured Cytophagaceae bacterium
TTATCATCCGTATCTTTATCCGTTGTTACGTCTTTCGACTTATTCGCCAGATCTTCTTTGGTATCCTCAGCATTCATTGCACGTACTTTTTCAGCTTCTACTAATCCTTCGTTAGAAGTAGATTTCGTATCGATGTAACTTTTTACGGATTTGATGGTTGGGTATTTTTCATCTGAATCTGCATACTTGACAAAATCATTTGTTTTGTTCGACAATGACTCTTTTTTATCAAATTCCGATTGTGCCGCGATTGAAATAGGTTTATTCGCATCAGAGGTATTATCAACAAGATTGATTTCTAAGTTTTCACGAGCTCCCGCTTTTGAAGAGGCACCCGTTCCTCCGTTTACTAAACTTAATTCACCTGTTAATTTAGAAGCTGAAACTGACTTGATTTTCGCATCCGTGACATTTTCATTCAAAATTTTGGCAGTCGTGATTGCGTCAGTTTTTACTTCAGGCGCATCGTAAGTCCCACTCAAATCACCTTTTAATTGGATCAAACCAGCATCTGTACTTGTCGCGTTCGGTAATGTTATTGAGCTTGATTTCTCTCCGCCAGCAAGGGTAATGACGTTTTTGGCATCATTTAAACTGATGGACTGTTTCTCCACAGTCAATGAATTAATCGTTGCATCATTCACGAATTTACGCACCGCCAAAACAGTAGGAAACAAATTAACATTTGTCTCATCCACTTTAATTTCATCCGTTTTATTCGCTGAATTTTCTTTGTTGGCCAAACCTGGAACCGTCGGATTATCCGATGTTCCTCCCAAATCACCCTTCAACTGCACCAAACCCGCTAATGTACTTGATGCATTTGGCAAAGTGATAGAACTTGGCGTTTCACCTCCGGTTAAGGAAATCACATTTTTTGCATCGTTCAATGCAATTGCTTGTTTCTCAACGGTCAACGAGTTGATCGTCGCATCATTCACAAATTTCTTAACCGCTAAGACTGAAGGAAATAAATTGGCATTCGTTTCATCCTGCTTAATTACATCCGTTTTGTTAGATTTCTCCTCTTTGGCACTGATGTCAGCCGCAAGACTTTTTCCGAGTGTGGTTTCATCCACGTAATCTTTAATTGCTTTAACAGTAGGATATTTGTCATTCGATGTTCCATCCGAAATCACATTGGTCGATTTATTAGCGACATCTTCTTTGCCATCAATGATGAGTTGCACATCAGAACTTAACGCAGCTTCAGTCACAAATTGCTTGACCGCAGCCACTGTCGGATAATTTACATTCGGATTTTTATCCGTTTTGATATTGACAGATTTGTTTTGTTTATCCTCTTTACCATCAACAGTTGTTTGTAAAGCAATTCCTAACGTCGCTTGATCCACATATTCTTTAACCGCTTTTACAGAAGGATATTTATCATTACTGTTTCTATCCGATTGCACGCTGGTTGATTTATTTCCCAAATTTTCATAGCTATTCACAACAGCTTCTACTTTCGCTTGGGTGATGACCATTTGATTGGACACATTCGTGATTTGATTTCCTTGATTGGTGATTTGATTACCCTGATTAGTAACCGTTACGGAAATATCACCAAGCTTTTGATTCGTTTGCGCAATAACTTTTTCATTATCTGAAATAGCTTGATTAACAATCAAAAACTTAGAAATCGCATCCTTTTGATTTTGATCAATTTCATTTTTGATTGGATCCAAATCCTTGTTGACAATATAACCTACGTCATTATTAAAGTAGGAGAGGGTAGTGGGTGTATCACGCACATTTTTGTATTCAACGGATTCCGCATACAAAGCATAAGCCGTGTAATTAAATGGCTGAATACTTGCTGTTGAAAAGTTCTTCCCAGCATCAAAACTCAAATCGACACGTAATTGCTTAACATTCGCATCCCACTTGATCGCATCAAAAGTTCGATAGGTTGCTGTAGTCGCCTGCGTGGACAAACCAGAAGCGGAACCAATTAAACCATTACCAATCGTCAAATTGATTAAACCATATTCATCCGTGGTTGCTTGATGAAATTCTTCATAATCGACAGAACCCGATTTGGACAAAAGGGTAAAGCGAACGTTGACCTTTCCGTTCTTAAGAGGCTGGCCAGTAATCGATGTACCAGGAATCTCAATAGGCTTGGGATCCATGATAACAGCTTGATAATTAAGGCTTTTCGTTTGCCCATAGGACAAAATGGGAAAAGCCAAGAGACAGATTAAACGTAGATAATTTTTCATGTTTTTAGAACGTTTGGGTAATTACTTAGAAATCTTAATACCAAAACTGATGGTATCATTGAGGAAATTTAAAGTTGGCTTCCCAACTTGATTAGGGTGAAAAGTTTGCATTCGATTGTATTCCAAAAATGCGCTAATGCGATCATTTAGTTTTTTATGTACTTGAGTAGACAAACCTGCAAATAGCTGAATATCAGCGAATTGGCTATCTTTAGTTAAATCAATATATCGGCTAGCTAATGCTTGGTTTCCCTGAATTAATTTAAAGCCAGCAAGTCTACTGTGAAGACTAACAGACCATTTTTTAAAGGAAGGCGAGTAGATCCCCAAGCCTCCAGACAATCCGACATAATTTGTTTGATAGGAAAAGGCGATGTTTTGATCATCACCTACCGCATTGATTTGATTGGCTTCTACCTGTACATCTAAATGCACTAAGGATAAGAATTTTGCTAATCCCTGTCGCTGTGAAAAATAAATGGCCTTTTTACTCGAAGAACTGTAATTATTCGTCGTATCCAACAATAGAAATTCTGATCCGATTTGAAATCTAGATCCAGAACCTCTTTTTAGGAAATCCACGTCAACACCATCTGAATTTTTAAACAGATAGGTTGAAACATTAGTCCCTACAGACAAATTGTAGCTCTGGGCTTTTATGTCACCAATAATCCCGCACACAATCGCGAAGGCTATTAGCATCAAAACCAAAGCTTTGATGTAAAAGAGTGAAATTTTCATTGCGTAATTTTTTTAAGTTTTTAGAACAGTTAAGTCGTCGGACGAGAGCCAAAGAATTATGAACTCTTTTATCTCATTCGTTGAGACAAACCTACAGTAATAAAAAAGGCCCTAAAAGCGCTAAAAATGTGTGTTTTGGACTAAAACTAAAATCTAGTACATGAGATTAAGTACATGAGATTTAAAGAGGGGCGCTGTACTGTATTTTATTGAAAGCAAGTCCAAAAAAATATATAGGTAAACGTGATATCACATTGTTTCGTTAAAAAAAATGAGATGTGTCAGGTATTGGAAAGGGAATTAATTCCAATTATTTGATAAAATAGGCTTGTATTGAAACAAAAACTGATCGAAAATCCGCTAAAACGAAGCAATTTGCTTTAAAATCTGCCCATTTAAGCGCTATTATTTGCTTAAAATTCCGCAAATCGCTGTAAGCTGGGAGTTATTAATTACTTATTATTGACTAAAAAACCATAAACAATCGTTTTTCAGATTCCTACTTCAAAATTTTGTTCGTTAAAACACCCAATAAAGCAGCCCAGCTGTAAGCAAAATGACAGGTATAAGCCCTTGAGAATCGAATATTTGCAGACTAAGAAAGAATTTATCTGAAATTGGGGAAGCAAATTGAACATTAGACATTGAACATTAGACATTGGTCATTTGACTTTGGATCTTGGATTTAAAACCATTAATGTAGAGACGCGATACCTCGCGTCTGTTTATAATGAAGAGTGAAGAGTGAAGGAAAGCTCCAGACTTAGGACTGCAGACTTCGGACTATGGACTCCGGGAATTCGGATTACAGACTTCGGACTACAGACTTCGGACTACAGACTTCTGACTCCGGACTATGGACATCGGACTTCGGACTATTATATACATGAAAAAATCCCTTTCAATAGCACATCGAAAGGGATTCGCGAATAAAATCTAATAATTACACTAACTAAAGCCTAGTGTTATAACCATCGAGTCCTGGTGAACACTTTTTAAATATTCTGAAGGGGTTAAGCCTGTCTTTTTTCTAAACGAATTGACAAAATTCGACCTAGAGAGAAATCCACACGTATAGGCTATGGATTCTAAGGTTAGATTTTTAGCCTTTCCATCTTTTATTAATTCCATAGCATATTCGATCCGCGCATTATTTTTCCAATCATTAAAATTAATCCCAAGGTAATTATTGTAGTAAGCGGTTAATTGATGATAGGGAATATTAGTATCCTGGGTAATAATAGATAATGTAAAACCCGGTTGGAGGTAAGGCTTTTGCTGAAAATACTCAGCTAATTTGCGCGAGATCATTACATTGGTACTATCTGAATCAGAAGATTCAGCGACCAAATTACGGATAGGCGCTTGTGCATAGTCATTAAATACCAGTTTCTCCGGCGCGTATTCCTTTTTGATAATCTTTCTACGAATCCCTCCATACACCACACGTGGGAAAAAGAAAATGGAAGAATTCAAAAACAACAAAAACAAAGTCGGCACAAGCATAAACAACTTTACCTCATTCACATCCTGAACTTTGTATGCGCCATGCTGCGCAAAAAGGCCAATTAAAAAGGATGTCAAAAAATTCATGCCGGCACAAATAATCAAAAGCAAGTACCAATTCAAATTGGATTGGGAATTTGATTTTTCATTTGCGATGAAATGATCCTTATGATTGAGGTAAATTTTTAAAGCGGCAAAGCAATAGATAAAACCAATAAAAGGTCTAAACAACAAATTATATTGAATTGGAAATAATAGGGTCTTAAGCTGAACTAATTTAAATGGATTCAAAATAAGTGCCCGGATAAATTCAATCTTGACATCAGCACTTAATAATAAATGAGGCGTAATATTAATGAAGGAAATAAGAAATGGTAATAAATGAATCAATTCATCTCGCTTAAAATGCTCGGGCTCATCAGGCACCATCGATTTCTTTATGTATAGGAACAGGATCGGAGCAGAAAGATTGAACAAAGGGATAGCTCCAGGCATGAAGTAATACAATATAAAAGGGTGATTTACATAAAAGATAAAATTTCGGGTAAGGGAAAAAATACTTACCGTTAGAAAAAATAGACTTAAATAAATGTTCAATTTATTTTCTATACTGGTGTTGATTATCAATAATGCAGACACCATTAAACCGAAAAACGAAACAATTTCGAACATGTAATCGTATTTATATTAGAACACAGAGTAAGCAGTCACTTAACTACAATGCAAACCTCATCATTATATCGTAGGCAAAGCAACTTAGATGTACTAAAAATTGTATCGAAATCGGAAATCAAGCCAAATCGCCTGTACTTAAATTTTATTTGGGAACATTTAGGATAAAAAATGACCGAAAACTAAACGTTTTGAGGATTTTCCAGATTTAGAGTAAATCTAGCGTTAGATGTGTTATATGCGTTATTTCGCATATCATTTCAACTGAAAAAGCGTTTTCTACTTTTTATTGTGGTTAGCAAGAAACTCGGAAGGCGTTAGTCCCATAACCTTTTTGAAGGCCTCAACAAAATTAGCGCGTGAAAGGTAGCCGCATTGTAAAGAGATAGACTCTAGTGTTAATTGATCTGCATGGCCCGCGTTAATTAACTCGACGGCATGCTTGATACGTTGTTCATTTTTCCACTCGTTAAAAGTCAAATCATACTGATGTTTGATGTAATAAGAAATTTGATGAACGGGTAGTTTTGTTCCATTTGAAATCATATTCAATGAAAATCCAGCTGACAAATAGGGCTTTGTTTCGATGTACTCAGTGAATAATCGATCAATTTCAACCAGATCATATTTCGCAGCTTCAGGATCCAATGTAGGATTCTTTTTTCTCAATGAACGGAATTCCGGCTTTGACTTTTCGATAAAATACTTCTCAAAAACTAATTTGGGGTGAAACAAAGCTGTCAAGATAAACATCGCATTTAGGAATCGTGGAGATGCAATTAAGGTATTCATGGCACCTACACTTCCAAAATAGGACCTATTGCTTGGATTAATATTAATTCCCACGTAGATAAACATACCATAAAATCCAAAACCAAATAGAAAGCACATACAATAGTATCCATAATGATAACCTTGTGCATTCCTGATACGAAAATGATTGGAACGAAAACTATTGAAAAACATTTGAAAACTTAATAGCAAATAAAGAAACGATTGTGTCATTCGAAAAACGACATGGAAATAGTAAGGAACTAGCAATGTGGGTACATTAAAACCGATGGAATGATCATTTAAAAAGGCATTGACAAAGGCATTTTTTTCGGCATCTCCCATATATAGATAGGGAGATGCGTTAATGAAAAACAGTACAGAAGGTAAAAAATGGAACAGATATTTCTTCCTAAACTTAAAATTGGGTTGGAATACGGAGGCAAAGTAAAGGTAGAGTAAGGGGCCTGCCGACATATTCATCAGCACCGTGAATGGATATATCCTGGTAACAAGCCAACGAAACTCCGATGATAAAAATGCAAAAGAGGTTATTGCAAAGAATGAATGACAAAAAATAAAAAGTGCTAAATAAAAATTGGAGCCAAATCGCTCCGCACGATTTAGAAAAATTAATATAGATAGTACTATACCAAGTATGGTTACGAAAAATATCATATGATTAGAACACTAAATAGGAGCTGTAAATAATATAAGGCAATAAACAAATCTCAAAACTAATATAGGTCAAATTTGACCTTAGCCAAAAAAAATGTTTTCCAAAATGCACAAATACGCTCAAACAGCTTAATTAATTATTAAACGGTCGATATTTCTTTACGACATGCTCAAGTACATCCTTTTTGTAGAATAAAACTAACTTAAATTTCCCTTGGGTATAATTTTCTGCTTGATCAAAAAAATGTTCGGAGTTTGGATCTCCGCTTTGGCCACCGGCCAACAAACTATAAGCTTTTACCTTAGGCCCAAATTCAATCGCTGCGACAAAACTATTTCCATTCACACCATACCACTTCTTAGATCCCATATAGGGCTTACTGGTGTAGGATGGCAACTGTCCCCAAGCGGAAGAAGTAAATGCCACAGGAAGACTTGGCTTCAAATCATCGAACATAACGCTATTCGATATACGTTGGAACCGGTTGACTTCTCCCCAAGCTATTTTCCATGTTCCAAATTGCTGTTCTACATTCAATTTTACCTTCAACAAGGCGTCCAATAAAACGTCTGATGTTGCTTCATTCGCAAATCGAGTAAAATTAATTACCGGATCTGTTTCGCCACCAAAAGTTCTGATTTTCGGAATGGAGGGGAGAAGTAATGAAGCCCAACGGATTGCCATATGTTGGGAAATCGAATTTACCTGTGCATTTCGATCCCAGGCCGCAAGGCTGTCGACCAATTCTTTCAATTCAGGTCTAGGACTTTTCGCATGGGCATTTATTAGACTAGGAATGAGCACATCAAAAGCCGCTAAATGTCGATCGTAACCAACCTTGATTAAATCATTTACATCTAAGCTGGCCCGACTTGAAAATAAGCGAACCGCATTTTTATCCCGGAAGTTTTCTCCATCCGGTGCCATGTAAGACGGATAATTCGATCGTAAAGGACTTGCGCTACCCGAAACGGTAAAAGGTGTCGAATTGCAATTTTGAATCCAACCGGTAACGGGGTTTACTACATGAACTAATTCGTTCACCGGATGTAATCCTTTCCAATCATTTGCTGAGCGCGTTCCATCCTGCACGAGCCCCCAATCTTTTTTAGGATCTCGAATAGGCACAAAATTCCCATGCCAATAGGCTATATTTCCTTTATTATCTGCATAAACCGTATTATTGGAAGTATTGGCACGCATGTCCATCACCTTTTGGTAGGACTTCAAACCTGTAGTTTTGGTTCTCAACCAACTCTGCTCCAGACTTAGCAATGAGCGATTATAGGAACGGACCGAAATCCATTTTCCATCCCGTTGGGCCATAACCGCACCTCGATGCGTAAAATAAGCGCTAATTTCGCGCGGTTTAATTTCACCTTTTACTTGCAAACTGATTTTTTTGATTTGCATTGGACGCCAATTACCGTCCAACAAATAATAGGGGATACCCTCACGCATTTCGACTTGCTCCTGATACATATCGGATACATCCACTTGGCTAGACGTATGCATCCATCCACCATATTGATTGAAACCCTGATAGACAAAAAATTGGCCCCAAGTAACCGCGCCATACACATTCATCCCAGCCTCACTATTCACATGTATCTCTGGACGGAAATAAAATGTCACATGGGGGTTAATATACAATAGCGCATTTCCCGATTTGGACAACGACTTTCCCACTGCAAAACCATTAGAACCCGTTAAATCTTCATCGGCAACATGTTCTCGTTGCGACGCGATAGCGGTATTTAAGCCATAAAATGCACCAACTTCTTTCTCCGTAACATCTCCAGTAGATATCGCTCCAATCGAACCATCCGTCCATAGTAAGGGATACCAGGGTTCAAAGTGCGTCAATAAGGCAGGTTTAACTTCGGGATGTTTGAATAGGTAATAATTGATCCCATCTGCGTAAGCGACCAACAATTTCTTCAGCCAGTCAGGACTTTTTTTATAATCTGCTTTAGCCTCAGATGGATCAATGATTAATCGCAAGTATAAATCATTCGCTAACTGTTTTTCTCCATCCACCTCCGCTAATCGGCCTAATTTTTCGATGTAATTACGTTCCACACGAGAAAAATCATCTTCACATTGCGCATATAACATTCCAAAAACAGCATCCGCATCCGATTTTCCGTAAATATGCGGAACGCCAAAATGATCCCGGTAAATCGTGACACGTTTAGCTTGTGCCTGCATTCTTAAAAGTTCAGGGGAGGCGACGATTTGCAAAGAAATCAGCAAAAGAAAGATTAATGTTTTCATAGCAATCAGTGATGTAAACAAAAGTATCTTTTTTATTGAATCTACCTACCTTGAACAAAAAAAAAGCACGCCGAAGCGTGCTTTAAATCAATTAAATGACACTTATTGAATTTCTAAATATGCTCGCTCAATGAGACCATTTTCTTTAGCAAGTCCCTGAACTCCAGTCACTAAGCTACTTACTCGGCGAGTGACTTTTTTCGTTTTACCTTCATGTGAAAAACTTAAAATTAAATCGAAGGGTACTGCCGATGAAATTTTGGTTTGCAACAAAAGATTTGCAGGGGGGCCCTTCATTTCCTTATCGGCAGCTAATAAAGTTTCTAAAACCTTGCCCGTCGTATCTGCCACCTCTACGGTAACACCCGAAAATGCAGTTTCTTTTCCTTTTTGAATCAATAAAACAACGGCATGCCCTTGAGTTGAATCCAAGGTTTTCTTTTCAGCGAAATTAACCGTTTGGGGACGCTTATCTCCACTTGCAAAAATACGACCAAATTCAGCAACAGGTTCTAACACTTCAGTGACGGATAATACTAAAATGATTCCCGTAATTAAAGACGCAACCACTAATTCCTTTTTAATTGAGCCACTTTTGCGATCTTTTGAATAGGCTTTGATAGAATCCCAATTGTTCAAAATATGAAATATCGCAAATCCAATAAAGACCAAACCAAAAATGGTGTGAGTCATTTCAATGAAATGCGCCTTTTGTTTGACAAAGAGTAAAATACCTGTCATCGACAAGAGAACAAATGCGATGGCAACGCTTAAACTAATCAGGTTTTTGTTTTTCATGGGTTTATTTTTTTTCAAAATTGGTAACAGAATATTAATTTCAGGTAACAAATTCGACAAAATGGGGAAATTCTCCAACATAAACCGACAAATAGGTATAAAAACTTGGTACATGTCTTTTTAACTTGCAAGTCTATTTAAACCTATCCTTTTGAAACATATATACTTATTATTCTTATTGGGAATTTCGTTCCTAGGCCTAAGCCAAAGTACACCTAAAGGGAAACTTAGCGGCCAAATCATGGAAGCCAACACCCAAATTCCAATTCCTTTTTCAAGCATCCGCATTCAGACTGACAAGCCCGTTAAATTGATAACGGGGGCTATTGCCAACGAAAAAGGGGAATTTAGCCTAGAAGTAAACCAAGGAATTTATGATGTAATCATCGAAAGTGTAGGCTTTGAGATGCAGACACTTAAGCAAATACAAATTAGTAAATCAACGAACTTAGGTCAAATTGAAGTTAAAGCTAGTACACAAACCTTAGCAGAGGTAACCGTTAAAGGTCAAAAATCTAGCATGGAGCTATCACTAGATAAGCGAATCTTCAATGTGGGAACTGATGCAGCCAATAAAGGAGCTACTGCCGCGGAAATTTTAGGCAATTTGCCATCGGTCCAAGTCAATGGAGAAGGTGGTGTTAGCCTTCGTGGAAGTGAGAACGTACGTATTTTGGTTGACGGTAAACCTTCGACGTTAGTAGGTATTAACGGTTCTTCGGGATTACAATCTTTGCAAGGAAACCTCATCGAAAAGGTTGAAATCATCACAAATCCTTCCGCGCGTTATGAAGCAGAAGGCATGGCTGGAATCATAAACATCGTTTTAAAGAAGAATCAAAACCAAGGATTTAATGGGGCGATTGAATCCACTTTGGGTTATCCTGAAAATTTTGGTGGTACAGCGATCATTAATTACCGAAAGAACAAATTGAATTTCTTTTTGAATTATGGGCTATTCTACCGCAGAACACCCGGAAGAGGAAATTTATATCAAGAAGTTTATACGGGTGAACAAACCAATTACCTCCAACAAACCAGCTCGAACAATGTCACGGGATTAGTGAATAACATCCGAGGTGGAGCAGACTACTTTTTTAACGACAAAACAATTTTAACAGGATCCTATATTTTCCGAAGTACACATGTTCGTCGAATTACAGATTTCTACTATTTAGATTACCGTAAATCCTTGAGCAGTCTTTATTCGAATACGTATCGCCAACAAGACGAAAAAGAAACGGAACCAAATGCTGAATATGCCTTAACTTTTAAGAAATCCTTTGCGAAAAAAGGGAAAGAGTTTACTGCAGATTTGCGGTATTTGGACTACTGGGAACAGTCAGACCAAATTTATACGCAAACAAGTCGTTTCGGAGACGGTTCTCCATATCCAGCAAATTCATTAGTCCAAAAGGCTTTAAATGATGAATATGAACGTCAATGGATTCTTCAAGCTGATTACACGAACCCCATCGGAAAAGATGGTAAAGTGGAAACGGGTTTACGAACTAGTTTCCGGGACATGACAAATGATTATACCGTGACGCAACAGCAAGCGAATGGCAGTTTTACCGTCATGCCAGGATTACAAAATTTATTTGTGTACAATGAAAATATCTCTGCAGCCTATTTGATTTTAGGGAATAAAAAGAACAAATTTTCTTATCAATTTGGACTTCGTGGTGAATTAACTGACATTCAAACGGAGTTAAAACAAACGCAAGAAAAGAACCCTCGGAACTATGCAAACCTATTTCCTAGTGCGCATTTCACCTATGCAGTGAATGCGAATAGTTCATTCCAATTAGGTTATTCACGCCGGGTTCGTAGACCTACCTACAATGAACTAAGTCCTTTTGTGACTTTCTCTGACAACCGTAATTACTTCTCCGGAAACCCAAATTTGAACCCTGAGTTCACAAATTCATTTGACTTAGGACATTTGAAATATTTCGATGCGGGAAGTTTAAGTTCGTCAATTTACTATCGCTACACAACGGGTAAAATCGATCAAATTAGAACCGTAGACGCACAAGGATATTCGAAAAGTTTACCTCAAAACTTCGCGGACCAACAATCCATGGGAATTGAATTAACGAGTTCATTTAATGTTTCAAAGAATTACAAGGCTGATTTGAGTTTCAATGGATTTCGAGCGATTATCGATGCGAGTAATATAAATGCCAACTATTTGGTAGATACTTATTCATGGTTTGTGCGGCATACCTCAAGAATAAAAGTAGGTGCAGGAATCGATGCGCAGCTGCGTGCCAATTATGAGGCACCTCAAAAAACGGCACAAGGAACGCGTGGAAATATCGCTTGGGTAGATTTATCTGCAACAAAAGATGTGATGCAAGGTAAAGGAACATTGAGTTTAAATGTGTTAGATGTATTCAATTCAAGAATCATGCGTACAGAGACAAATGGAGGAACTTTTTACACAAACCGGGAAATGCAGGGCAGATTAAGACAAATAAATATTACTTTTAACTACCGATTTAATACCACCAAGCAAGCGGCGAAACAGCGTCGGAGCATGATGGACGAAGAGAATTAAGCTTTAAACCTATGAAACAAAAGATTTTATTAGCTGCAGGTCTGATGCAGTTATTGGCGATTGCATGTACAAGCACCCAAGAAAAAACCACGTATCAAGTCATTTTTGAGGATCAAGATCAAATCGCTGAACGTGCGAAAGCTGCCAAAGAGAAATTACCAATTAAAATCACCCCCGGCATGGTTATTACCCGTTGGGCTTCCGATAGTTTAGCACCCGATCCTGTTGCAATTGATATTGATGACCAAGGCGCTATATACTTGAATAGTACCAACCGAGGTAAAGTATCTGAATTTGATATTCGTGGGCATCGGGATTGGATGACTGAATCCATTGGATTTAAATCCGTTGAAGATCGCAAAGCATTTTTGCATAAAACATTCGCACCTGAAAACTCAGATAAGAACGCTTGGTTACCTGATTTAAATGGTGATGGCATTCATGATTGGCATGATTTAACCATTGAAAAAGAAGAAATCTGGAAACTAGAAGACAAGAACGGGGACGGATATGCGGATCAAGGAACGCGCATATTAAATCAATTTAATCAAGAAGTCACAGACGTAGCCGGCGGATTATTGGTTCGCAAAAAAGATGCATTCGTTGCTGTGGGACCTGATTTATGGCGTTTGGATAATACAAATAAGAAAGGACTTTGGACAAATGCCAAATCAATCGCCACTGGTTTTGCCGTGCATATTGGTTTTGGTGGTCATGGCATGTCGAGTGTCATTGAAGGACCTGATGGAAAAATATACTGGCAAATTGGTGACATTGGTGCGAACATCACAACCGTAGATGGACGCAATTTACCTAATCCCAATTCGGGCGTATTAGTACGTTCAAATCCTGATGGAACCGACTTTGAAATTGTCGCATACGGTATTCGAAATACGCATGAGTTTGCTTTTGATCACTATGGAAATATCATCAGTTCAGATAATGACGGCGATCATCCGGGTGAAAGTGAGCGTTTAGTTCATATTGTTGAGGGAGCGGATATTGGTTGGCGTTCCAACTGGCAATATGGTAAATACACGGATCCGAAAAACAACTTATATAAGGTTTGGATGGATGAAAAATTGTATTTGCCTCGTTGGGAAGGCCAAGCAGCCTACATCATCCCACCGATTCGCAATTACCACAATGGACCTACTGGGATGGTTTTTAACCCCGGAACGGCATTGGGCAAGAAATGGCAAAACAAGTTTTTCTTGGTTGAATTCGTGGGCAATGCGAACAATTCACACATTTGGGCATTTGATTTAAAGCCAAAAGGCGCATCATTTGATTTCAAATCTGAAGTGGATGTGGTAAGTGGAATTTTACCTACGGGGATTCGATTTGGTCCTGAAGGTGCTTTATATGCGGCCGACTGGGTAAATGGTTGGGATGCTAAGAATTTTGGACGCGTTTGGAAATTGGACGTAACCGCGGAATCGAATGATTTGGCAGCAGAGCGTCAAAAAACGAAGGAATTAATTCAAATGGATTATGCCAAAGCACCTGTCAGCCAATTAAGTGAATTATTGTTTTACGGCGATATGCGGGTTAGACAAAAGGCTCAATTTGAACTTGTGGCACGAGGAGAGTCCAGCATATTAAACCAAGCAATCAGTCAAAAAGACAATCAATTAGCGCGTGTGCATGGAATTTGGGGGATAGGCCAACTGGCGAGAAATAAGCCTGCTTTAAACGAAACATTGGTTCCATTGATTCAGGATGCAGATGAGGAAATACAAGCGCAGGCAATTAAAGTATTGGGGGACAATAAATTTAGTTCAGCTTCAGCGTCTATCATTCCTCGATTAGCATCTAGCACACCGCGTGTGCAATTCTTTGCCGCACAAGCTTTAGGTAGAATGGGAGCTTCCCATGCGGTAAATCCATTACTTGATTTAATCAAACAAAATCAAGACCAGGATGTGTATTTACGTCATGCGGCTGTATTAGCATTAAGTCGGATAGGGCAGGTGGAACCAATTGCCGCATTAGCTACATCGACAAATCGTTCTTTACGCATTGCAGCCGTATTGGTATTACGTCGAATGAAAAATCCGGCTGTTGCACAATTCCTACAAGATTCAGATGAATACATCGTTACAGAGGCCGCGCGTGCAATTCACGATGATGAATCGATTGTGGAAGCATTGCCGGCCTTAGCTCAGACTTTGGCAGTGAACAAATGGACAAGCGAAGCGTTAATTCGTAGAGCTATCAATGCCTGTTTACGCGTAGGCACAGCGAAGGAAATTGACTTATTGGTCGCTTATATTCAGCGTCAGGATATTCCGGATGCATTGCGTGCAGAAGGTATTGCGACTTTAGGTACCTGGGGAAATCCATCGGTATTAGATCGTGTGGATGGTCGCTACAGAGGCCAATTGGATCGGAAGTCGGCAGATGTTGTTGCCAAAGTTTCAGGGATCATTCCTAGATTTTTGAAAAGTAAAAACCTAGAGGTATTGACAGCAACGGGCCAATTAATCGCTGAATTAGGCATTCAAGATGTTAAATCGGAGCAGACTCAGTTATTCCTAAATCATCCAAGCCCGAAGGTTCGTGCAAGCCAATTAAGTTCACTGATCGCATTGAAAGACCAAAATCTACCTTTATTGCTGACAAAAGGCATTGAAGATATAGACCGCAATGTGCGCGCTTTGGCATTAGGATCCTTGGATAAAATTGCCATTTCGAAAAATCAACTTCCGGGCATCATTAATCCAATTTTTGAGAAAGGTAGCGTACCTGAGCAACAACAATTATTACAAAGTATTGCCAAAATGCCTGCTGATCAAACGCAGGATGTTTTGGCCGATTTAATTGCTCGGATGGTTGATAATAAATTACCAGCAGGTATTAAATTGGATTTAATGGAAGCCGTAGAAGCGACTAAATCGGAGATGTTGGTTGCCAAATTGGATGCTTTGAAAACCAAAGGAACTTTGACAGATGAATACAAAGACGCATTATACGGTGGAAATTTACAAGTAGGAAATGCTATTTTCTATCGTAATCAATCGGTTGAATGTATTCGTTGCCATAATGCAGGAGGAGAAGGAGGTGTCGTAGGACCCTCATTAAAAGGTATTGCCAGTCGCTTATCCCGTGAGCAAATTTTACAGGCCTTGATTGAACCTAGCGCACGAATTGCCCCCGGTTACGGAATGATTTCGTTGGTTTTAACCGATGGCCAAGAAGTAACGGGAACGGTAATTCAAGAGACGGAAGGGGAAATTCAATTGAAAACGAGTGAGGCAGAACCTTTACGCATTGCTACGGCTCGTATCAAATCGCGCGAGAACTATCCGTCAAGTATGCCACCAATGGGCTCTTTGATGAGTAAGCG
This sequence comes from uncultured Cytophagaceae bacterium, assembly GCA_938008575.1. Classification (GTDB taxonomy): domain Bacteria; phylum Bacteroidota; class Bacteroidia; order Cytophagales; family Spirosomataceae; genus Aquirufa; species Aquirufa echingensis. The sequence goes on from CALLKB010000011.1 coordinate 15,582, forward strand.
TGAGATTCGTGATGTGGTGGAGTTTTTGTCGTCATTAAAATAGAAGTTAGACGTTAGACGTTGGACGTTAGACGTTGGACGTTAGACGTTGGACGTTGGAATTGAAAACCTATTGTAGAGACGCGATACTTCGCGTCTTTATTTAGGTGAAAACCAGGAGTGAGGAGTGAGGAGTAAAAGGTAAGAACTGGTGGTAATAATACCTTCGGACTAACAACAGACTAGAGACTTCGGACTGACCACTGACCACTGACCACTGACCACTGACCACTGACCACTGACTCCGGACTGACTACTGACCACTTCACTCCGGACTTCGGACTTCGGACTGGTCACTGACCACCGACTACTCGCAACTATTAACAAACCTTAACATCAACTAACTCGCCATTTTTTGCTTATATTTGCACCATGCGTTTGTTAAAACTCTTCATATTATTTGTTTCTGTGTGCTTCTTTACGACGGTAGCGTCGGCAAAGCAGGTATTCGGTTTACAAGAAGTAGCATCAACAAACAACCAAAAACAAATTAAAAAAACAGAGCCTAAAGAGCTCTCGTTCATTAATTTAATTTTTGAAGAGTCGGACAATAGCGAAGATGAAGATGATTCTGATGAGCTTAGTTTCTTCCTTTTACCCCTTTCGAGCGAATTTACCTACCCACAAGTGGGGGCGATTGCCGTAGCAAATGCCCATCTTACCTATTCGAAGGTAAACCACAATTCAACTCCCTTATTTATTCAATTCAGGAATATCAGGCTGTAAGAGTTCCCATACAAGGAATCCTTTATTCATTCGCCTAAACTAGTGGAATTATTGCCACGATATTCTTATGCAACACAAATTTGATTTGCATCAAGTGATTCATGAATTGAAACACTTTTTGCCAGCACAAGCTCCTCTAATGGATTTTGTGCATCATAATACTTTACATGCTTTCCAAAAATTACCTTTTCACGAAGCCTTAGAAACGGCACATGTGAAACTAGGCTATCAAGTATATTTCCCTCTAGAGACGTTTCGCGCCTTGCACCAAAATGGCCGTATCTCAGATGAAATCATTGATCGTACGATAGCTCAAAAAAAGGGAAAAGAACAAGAAATTTGGAAAGGGAAATTACTTCACGGACAATATAAGGCCGTGGATCATGCGCGCGTGGGTGCCATGCGAGGTCTATGGAAGAAGCAATACAACATTGATTTAGATTCGTTAGTGCATCCAACTTTATTTCGTTTGCTTGGAAGCTACCTCGATCAAGGCATCTCAATTTGGAATTTCCCAATTGATGATTTATCTTTTTTTGAAGCCATTCGCAAACTTGAAACAAATAGTTGGGTCAGTATTTTTAAAGAGAAAACAAGCCGAGCCTTGTTACTCAATGAAAATACGCGAATTCAGGATATTTTGGTATTGTTAGTTGGCAAAAACGATCGTCACTACGAACAATATTTATATGACCAACAATTCGCGCACCAAGGCTGGTCAGGGATGGTTTCCACGGTTGAGGACCTACCACAAACCCTTTTGGATACGCGTCAAATCAAATTAGAGGAATTAATTCTGTTGGAATTATTACTCGAATTAGATGCGCTTGATCATAAGTTAGGATCTGAATGGAAGCCCTTGGATCAGCATCTAACAGAAGCTATTCCAGGATTACATGATCCGATTATTCGCTCTGAACAGATGGAAGTATTGTCACTTTGGCAAGAAGCATTTGAATGGACTTATTATGATCAGGTATTAAAAGGTATCCAAGCTGAACGGATTGAATACATCGCCCCGCATCAGAAATCTTTCCAAAGTTTATTTTGTATCGATGACCGAGAATGTTCATTCCGACGTTATTTGGAAAACATTGACCCTTCATGTTCGACCTTTGGTACACCGGGTTTTTTCAATGTTGAATTTTTCTACCAACCGGTTGGCGGGAAATTTTACACCAAATTGTGCCCAGCTCCTGTAACTCCTAAATACCTGATTAAGGAAATTGGAGAGGATAAAAAGCGTCCGACAGACCTGCATTTTTCTAAGCATAATCACAATTTTTACAGCGGTTGGCTTTTCTCACAAACCCTTGGATTTTGGTCGGCAGTCAAGTTATTCATCAATCTCTTCAAACCAAGCATGAGTCCAGCGACTGCATCTTCTTTGCGTCACATGGATAAGTTTTCTGGTTTACAGGTCGATTTTGATGCGTTGCATGCGGAGGAAAATGAACTCCAACTCGGCTTTAAAATTGACGAGATGGCGAATCGGGTTGAAGCACAATTACGTAGCATTGGCTTAGTTGACAATTTTGCTCCCATCATTTATGTGGTAGGCCATGGCGCGAGTTCCGTAAATAATCCACACTATGCAGCCTATGATTGTGGGGCTTGTTCAGGACGCGCTGGATCTGTAAATGCACGTGTGATTAGCCAAATGGCCAATAAACCGGAAGTTAGACGCATCTTAGCGGAGCGTGGGATACATATTCCTGAAACGAGCATTTTCGTAGGAGCTTTGCATGATACGACACGAGATGAGGTTGTTTTTTATGACGATCAAATTTCTTCCCCGGAATATAAATCCATGCATGCAAAACATGAGGAGGTATTCCGTAAGGCATTGGATTTAAATGCCAAAGAACGCTCAAGACGCTTTGAATCTATTAATTCAAAAGAATCTCCTGCATCGATCCATGAAAAAATTCGGACACGTTCGGTTTCCATCTTTGAGCCGCGTCCAGAATTGAATCATGCGACAAATGCCTTAGCTATTGTGGGTAGACGTGAATTATCGAAGGGCTTATTCTTGGATAGGCGCTCGTTTTTGAATTCCTTCGACTACCGTGTAGACCCAGCGGGCGATTACTTATTTGGTATTTTAAAGGCAGCTGCACCGGTATGTGGAGGAATTAACTTGGAATACTATTTCTCACGAGTAGATGGAGAAAAACTAGGTGCTGGCACCAAATTACCGCATAATGTCATGGGATTATTTGGCGTAGCGAATGGTATTGATGGGGATTTACGCCCTGGATTACCTGCACAAATGACCGAAGTTCACGACCCTGTTCGTTTATTACTCATTGTTGAGCACTTCCCGGAAGTCGTTTTAAAAACGATTCAAAGAGCGCCGGAAACCTATGAATGGTTCATCAATGATTGGGTCAAATTGGTCGCAGTTCATCCAGAAACAAAAGCATTATTTGTTTTTGGAGGCGGAGAATTTACGCCTTATGAACCATTAGTTAAAAACTTGGAGGTGATAAAAGATGTGGAATCTGTCATCGAAAGCCATCAAGAGAATTTTCCTGTTTACTTATTAAATCAAGACTAATATGACCATAAACACCTTATTGCCCTTATTTATTTGGGTACCGATTGTAGGTTTTTTGGTAAGTCTGATCTTACCTAAAAACAATGAACGGCTAATCTCCGGAGCAGCCTTCATAACGATGACGATCCAAATGATTGCTGCAACGATTTATGTAGCAGATTGGATATTGACAGGAGCAAATACCTTTCAAGTAAAGGAGATCATCTTGTTTCAAAACGAGGATTACATTTTCCAAATTGATTTCTTGTTTGACAAAATCACGGCTGTTTATTTGCTTGTGGGAGCTTTGTTGACCTTCATGGTGACGATGTATTCGCGCACTTATTTACACCGTGAAGCCGGTTATAAGCGCTTTTTCAATACAACCTTGTTCTTTTACCTCGGATATAGCATAACAACTTTATCAGGAAACTTAGAGACCTTGTTTGTGGGTTGGGAAATTTTAGGAATTTCCTCTTTCTTATTGATTTCCTTTTATCGGGAACGCTATTTACCCGTTAAAAATGCCGTGAAGGTATTCTCGATTTATCGAATAGGGGATGTGGGCTTAATTTTGGCAATGTGGGCAAGTCACCATTTGTGGGGGCAGAACATCACGTTTTACCAATTAAATAATGCGGAATTAGTGCACGAACAATTGCAGCAGCATAGTTTCATTGGCGTATTTATCTCCGCGATGATATTATTGTCGGCAGCTGCTAAATCTGCTCAATTACCCTTTTCGTCTTGGTTACCGCGTGCCATGGAAGGTCCTACGCCGTCAAGTGCTATTTTTTATGGAAGTTTATCTGTTCACATAGGGGCATTTTTGTTGTTGCGAACATTTCCATTTTGGGAATATCAAAGTTCGGTGCGCATCTTAATTGTTGCCTTAGGACTCCTAACAACTCTAATTGCAACAGGAATTGCTCGCGTACAATCATCCGTAAAAAGTCAGATTGCCTATGCCTCGATTGCACAAATTGGCATTATTTTCATTGAGATAGCATTAGGTTATGAATCGCTAGCTTTATTCCATTTTGCGGGAAATGCATTTTTACGTACGTACCAATTATTGGTTTCCCCATCCGTGGTAAGTTATTTGATTCGTGAGCAATTCTATTCCTTTGAGCCACGTGCGAAAACGATAGAGGATTCATTTCCCAAGCGTTTACAACATAGTATTTACGTATTGTGTTTGAAAGAATGGAATTTGGATACGATGTTATATGAATACTTTTGGAATCCATTGAAATGGGCTGGGAATAAACTGAATTTCATTAACGGAAGACGTTTAATGTTATTCTTTATTCCAGCATTTGCTTTGGGATTTTATGCGATGAAGCAAACGCATTTATTGCCAGAAAATCTTCAGGAGGCTACTCCCGTTTTATTTGCCAGTTTTGGATTAATCTTGGTTTTCAAGTCCTTCACGCAACGTCATTCGGTTCGTTTAGCTTGGATATTAGTGATTATGAATCACTGTTGGATCGCGCTTGCAATCTCATTCAATGAAAAATTTGATCAATTAGAAAATGTCCTATATCTAAGTGGAATCCTAGTCGCAGGTTTGATCGGGCATTTAACGCTTCAACGCTTATTCCGCATCGAGGGTAAAATAAGTTTGAGTCGTTTTCAGGGACTTTCTGAGACACATCCCAAAATAGCTTTGGTCTTTTTATTGGCTTGCCTCGGATTGACAGGCTTTCCAATTACCCCAGCATTCATTGGTGAAGACTTAATTTTCTCGCATATCCATGAAGATCAATTTGCTTTGGCGGCTATTGTGTCGTTGAGTTTTATTTTGGATGGCTTAGCCGTTATCCGCATTTACGCGCGTGTGTTTATGGGACCAAATTCCAAAACGCATGCTGAATTTTCAAATCGCTATTTTTAAAATACCTTACCCATGAAAAACAAAAATATAGTACCTCAAGATGGCTTCGCGGGCCTAAAAGAAAATTTCGCTAATGATGCAACCTCAGGGTTCATCGTATTTTTATTGGCCTTGCCACTTAGTTTAGGCATTGCCAAAGCATCTGATTTCCCACCGATTATGGGATTGATTACCGCCATTATTGGGGGTATGGTTGTGAGTTTCTTTGCTGGCTCCCGATTAACGATTAAAGGCCCTGCCGCTGGCTTGATTGTCATTGTTGCTGGCGCTGTGAGTGAATTTGGCGGTGGCGAAACCGGTTGGCATTTAGCCCTTGGAGCCATGGTCGTTGCGGGCATTGTGCAAATCCTTTTCGGCGTTTTCAAACTCGGAAAATTAATGGATTTCTTCCCTTTGTCGGCCGTACATGGTATGTTGGCAGCCATCGGATTAATCATCATCGGCAAGCAAATTCCGGTTTTATTGGATGTAAATCCTGCTTTGACGAAAGGGAAGGAGCCTTTGGAATTGTTTGCATCTATTCCAGAATTTATTGCGAATTGGGATCCTAAAGCGACGTTAATCGGTGTAATTAGTTTAGCTATCATGATGGGCTGGCCATATATTAAGAACAAGGTCATCAAAAAGATTCCTGCACCATTAGTGGTTTTAGCTATCGCTATTCCTGCGGAATTGTATATGGATTTTCAAACAACGGAGCCTAAATATGCGTTAGTTCATATTGGAAACTTGATGGATAATATTCACATTAATGCAAGTTTTGATGGCTTTGCACAAACGGGCACCTTCATCAAATATGTGATCATGTTCGCTTTGGTAGGTTCTTTGGAATCATTATTGACCGTGAAGGCGATGGATATGTTGGATCCATTTAAACGTAAATCAAATGCGAATAAGGATTTAATTGCAACCGGAATTGGTAACACATTTGTTGCATTTTTAGGTGGATTACCAATGATTTCAGAGGTAGCGCGTTCATCGGCCAATATCGCAAATGGCGCGAAAACCCGTTGGGCTAACTTCTTCCACGGATTTTTCATTTTGGTTTTTGTATTATTAGCCTCCCATTTAATCGAGTTAATTCCCAATACAGCTTTGGCAGCCATGCTAATTACAGTAGGTATTAAATTAACCCATCCCAAAGAATTCATTCACACCTTGAAAATAGGAAAGGAGCAATTACTCATTTTCATCGTGACTATTTTATTCACATTAGGAGTTGACTTATTAGTTGGTATAGGCGCCGGTATCTTAACCGAAATTTTGGTGAATTTATTTAATGGAAAACCTTTAAGTGCCATTTTCAAAGCACCTACACAGGTATCCTTTACAGATGAAGCATATTTAGTAGAAATATCAGATGCCGCTGTATTTACCAATTTCTTAGGTATCAAACGAAAATTAGAAGCAATTCCACCAAGTTTTCAAGTGACGATTGACCTGTCAAAAACACATTTGGTGGATCACTCGGTGATGGAGAACTTGGAACATTTCAAGCATGATTATGAGCGTGAAGGTGGAACAGTGAACATCGTCGGATTAGACGCACACCGAGCCGTTTCTGAGCACAAAGCCGCTGCACGCAAGAAAGTCAAATAGATTATAAAATATTGAGTTTAATGAATGTCGAAAAATACGTCTAGTTTAGGCGTATTTTTTTTGGGACGGTGGACATTAGGTAAGAATTAAGAGTTAAGAGTTAAGAACGAAGAGTTAAGAGCGAAGAGGTAAAGAAACCTTCGGACTAACAACTCCCTCCGGACTTCGGACTAACGACTCCCTCCGGGCTTCGGACTGACAACAGACCACTAACTACTGTCTCCAGACTTCGGACTAACCACTCACTCCGGACTTCGGACTTCGGACTAACGACTCCCTCCGGACGCCGGACTGACAACTGACCACTGAATACTGTCTCCAGACTTCGGACTCCGGACTAGTATCTAGCGACTACCGCCTACAACCCTGCAATAATTTGATTTTTTTTGAATATATTGAAGACAATTTAAACCTATTGCATGAAACGTTTTATTGGGCTCACAAGCTTAGCCTTTGTTCTTAGCTATTTTTCAGGTTTTGGCCAAGTTTGTATTTCACAGGCTGAAAGCCAACAAATGCTGAAAGAACAAGTTTTGCCATTGTCTACTCAAGGCAATTCAGGCATTCAAATCCATGCAAATAACAAATTCCAGACCATTGATGGCTTCGGTTATACGTTGACAGGGGGTAGCGCCCAACTGATTTTGGCACTAGCGCCTACACAAAGGCTTGCCTTATTGAACGAACTTTTTGGAACAGGAAAAAATAGTATCAATATTTCCGTTTTACGCATTGCAATTGGGGCTAGTGACTTAGATGCCAATACGTTCTCCTATGACGATGTACCTTCAGGCCAAAAGGACGAAAATCTTGCACATTTCTCCCTCAAAGCATCTGAAAAGGATTTAATCCCTTTGATGCAAGCCATCAAACAAATCAATCCGAGCATTAAATTCATGGCGACTCCTTGGTCTCCTCCATCTTGGATGAAAGATAATCAAGCCTCCAAAGGTGGTTCACTATTACCTCAATATTATGGGGTTTATGCCCAATACCTTGTCAAATACCTGCAATCCATGAAAGCACTCGGCTTAGAAATGGATTATTTGACACCCCAAAATGAACCTTTACATCCCGGAAATAATCCGAGTTTATTGATGCTTGCAGCCCAACAAAATGAATTCATTAAAAACCATTTAGGGCCAGCATTTAAAAAGGCGGGATTGAAGACCAAAATTTTGGCCTATGATCATAATTGCGATAAACCGGAGTATCCGATTGAAATTTTAAATGACCCCATTACGCGCCAATATGTGGCAGGATCTGCCTTTCATTTGTACAATGGGGATATTTCAGCCTTGAGTGTGGTTCGTAAGGCACATCCCGACAAAGAAGTGTATTTCACAGAACAATGGACAGGAGCAAAGGGTGAATTTGCCGGCGATTTCAATTGGCATATCAAAAATATCATCATCGGATCACTCTTGAATGATGCCAAAACTGCTTTGGAATGGAATTTGGCGAATGATCCGCAATGGGGACCGCATACGCCCGGTGGATGTACGGAATGCAAAGGGGCAATTACCATTCAATCAGACGGGACACTTATTCGAAATCAAGCCTATTACATTGTAGCGCAAGCTTCTAAATTCATCCCAACGGGATCTCAACGAGTTGAAATGTCTGGACTACCTAAAGGATTAGTTGGCGTTGCGGCCTTACGCCCCGACAAACAAGTGGCGGTACTACTGCAGAATGAAACAAAAGATATGATTAAAACGACAATTTCCTATTATTCAAAACAATGGGCTATTGAGATTCCTAAGGAAGGAGTGGCAAGCATGGTTTTGAGGTAAGAGGTAAGAGGTAAGAGGAAAGAGGTAAGAGGTAAGAGGGAAGAGGGAAGCTATTGACTATGGACTTTAGACGTTGGACGTTGGAATGATAGTTATGTAGAGACGCGATAATTCGCGTCTTTCCATCAGGCTGAAGCCTCAAATTAAAATAGAATTTTAACCCCAGGTTTTAACCTGGGGATTCCCTAGGCTAAAGCCTAGGGCTATAAAATAAAACCAGTCAACCTATGAAAACATTCAACATCAACCGCCGCCATTTCTTAAAAGGCGCATCCGCAAGTTTGGCATTATCCTCTTTTGGAGCCTATGGACTTGATTTAGTAAATCCGTCTAAACCGCTAAAAGTCGGTTTAATCGGTGCAGGTTGGTATGGGAAAAGTGATTTGTTCCGACTGATGCAAGTCGCTCCCGTGGAAGTTGTTGCGCTCTGTGATCCCGATCGACATATGTTGACGGAAGCGGGTAAGCTCGTTGCTGCCCGACAAAAATCCCGTAAGACACCACGCTTGTACGGGGATTACAAGAAACTTTTGGCAGAAAATGTCCTGGATATTGTCTTGATTGGTAGTCCGGATCATTGGCATCCTCTGCAAATGATTGATGCAGTCAAAGCGGGTGCGCACGTCTATGTTCAGAAACCCATATCCGTCGACGTACTCGAAGGGGAAGCTATGGTAGCTGCCGCTCGGAAATACGGTAAAACGGTACAGGTGGGGACCCAACGAAAATCAACGCCGCATATTATAGAGGCCAAAAACAAAATCGTTGATTCGGGTTTGCTTGGTAAAATCGCCCATGTGGAAATGTATTGCTATTACCACATGCGCAATAATGGAAATCCTCCGGTTCAGGCGGTTCCAGACTTCTTTGATTACGAAACTTGGACAGGTCCTGCACCCATGCGCCCTTATGATGGTTTACCTCATACGCGCTGGTGGAGAACGTTTAATGAGTATGGTAACGGTATTATGGGTGATATGTGTGTTCACATGTTTGATACTACTCGTTGGCTTTTAGGTCTTGGATGGCCCAAACGCATCTCTTCCGAAGGAGGAATTTACGTCCAAAAAGAAGGCAAATCGAACATCGCAGATACCCAAACAGCCGTTTTTGAATATGATGGCTTGAATTGTGTATGGCAACATCGAACCTGGGGTACGCCGCCAGACCCAGAATATCCTTGGGGCTTAACGATTTATGGCGAAAAAGGGACTTTACGTTTAAGTACCATGCAATACGATTTTACTCCTGTGGATCCGAAAGGCCAAAAAATCCATGGTACATGTCTATTTGAACGTGAAAAATATCCGGAGGATTTAACGGAAGATCGCATTGAACTCAATGCCGCCCCGGCCACGCGCTTACACATGCTTGATTTCTTAGCAGCCATCGATAAAGGAACTAAACCGATTGCTGATATTCAGGAAGGACATATCTCGACGGCATCCTGCATTTTGGCAAATGTATCGATGAAATTAGGCCGACCGCTTTCCTATGATCCCACTACAAAAACGGTTTTAAATGATCCAGAGGCAACAGCCTTATTAGCAAGAACCTATCGCCAACCTTGGTCGAGAAATGAACTAAACGCATGAAAAAACTAATCCTCGCTTGTTTATTAGTCCCTAGTATCGCTTGGGCACAAAACGGCCTCCAATTATTGGAGAACCTAAAACGCATTGAATCAACAGGTACTGTCCTTCATGTAGCGGCACATCCTGATGATGAGAGCACACATATGTTGGCCTGGTTCGCCCAAGAACAACACTGGGAAACCAATTACTTTGCCTTCACTCGAGGAGATGGGGGCCAAAACCTCATTGGAGACGAACAAGGAATCCCTTTAGGACTAATCCGAACGCAGGAATTGTTGGCTGCTCGTCGAATCGACGGAGCCAACCAATACTTTTCACAGGCTTTTGATTTTGGATTTTCAAAGTCGACCGACGAGGCTTTGAGTTTTTGGAACAAAGAATTAGTCCTTTCTAACTTGGTATATGTCATTCGTAAATTACGCCCAGACATCATATTTACGCGTTTTCCACCGGATTCGCGTGCTGGACATGGCCATCATTCGGCATCTGCGGCATTAGCGATTGAGGCCTATTCAGCAGCGGCAGATCCGAAACGATTTCCAGAACAGTTGAAAGGCGATATTAAACCTTGGAAAGCCACCCGCTTATTATGGAATACCTTCCGATTTGCTGGGACATCAACCGTTTCAGATGATCAGTTTAAGGTTCAAATTGGCAATTTCTTGCCGAGCATTGGCCAAAGTACGGGTGAATTGGCGGCATTGAGTAGAAGCCAACATAAATCACAGGGCTTCGGATTTGCTGTTGACCATGGAAAATCCACTGAATATTTTCAGACCTTGGCAGGAATTGCTCCCCAAAAATCCATCGATGAAGGGGTTGCCGATCACTGGCAAAGTAGTGCGGCAGGAGCGGAGATTGAGCGCATGATTGCATTGGTTATTCGAAATTACCAAGCTGAAAAACCCTATTTAAGTATACCCGACATGATTCAGGTTCGTCGGGCGATTAACAAATTAGGGGATTCCTATTTGCAATCGAAGAAGATTAAGCAAATCGATGAATGGATCGTTCAAGCAGCTGGCATTCATTTTGCTGGCAACACAAATCGGGGAACAGTCGCGCAAGGCGATCCTTTGGGTATCAAAACGGAATTCATCGTTCGTAGTCCGATTCACGTGGGGAATTTGCGCATTTCAGTAGGGGAGAAAGACACCTTATTCAAAGCAAGTATCATTCCATATACGCGAATGAATTGGTCTTCAAACCAAATCGTTCGACAACCCATCACGCAGCCATATTGGTTGGTGAATACCAAAGAAACCGGTCATTTTGTTGTCAAGGATCAAACAAAAATCGGTCAAGCAGCACCCGATCCGGCGATGAATGTTCAAGCACAATTTACGATTGAAGGCGAGCTTATTCAGGTGAGTCGGCCGGTACAAGAACTTGTCGTAGATCCGGTTAAAGGGGAATATTTCCAACCGATAACGGTTACACCTCGAAGTGTTTTCCAGATTAATCATCCGAATATTTTATTGCCTAAAGGTTCAGGGGAAAGTAAATCATTGGAAGTGCAGATTAAGGCTATAGGCAAAATAGAGGCTGGCCGAGTACGCGTTTTAAATCAAGCGGGGGAGACCTTGGGAACCTTGGCATTGGACAAAGGAATTGAGGCAGGAACAAGTCAAAATTTGGCATTTACTGTGCGTGAAAAAGATCAGAAATTTGATGGAAAAGAGACTTGGCAATTGCGTTTGGCTTATGAAACAGCGCAAGGAAACTGGATTGATTCGTTGCAAATGGAGAGTATCAATTACCCACATATTCCGGTACAACGCTACTTTTCACCTGTTTCGGTAAATCTGTTGCACATCGATTTCAAGAAAAATGGAAAACGGATTGGCTACATCAAAGGGGCTGGAGATAAAGTTCCGGAGAGTTTAGAGCAGATGGGCTATCAGGTGGATTTCTTGCAAGAGGCCGACTTGAAAGCGAGCCATTTGGCACAATATGATGTGGTGCTGACAGGAGTTCGTGCACATAATACCTTGGATTATTTGGGAAATGCACACGCCGAATTGATGAAATATGTGGAGCAAGGCGGAAATTATGTGGTTCAATACAATACAGCAAGCTTTGTTGGGCCACTCAAAAGCACCGTTGGGCCATACCCTTTAACCATTTCTCGGAATCGAATTACGAAAGAAGAAGCTGAGCCAAAATTCTTGCTTGATCATGCACTATTTCATACACCTAATGAAATTACGGAACGTGATTTCGACAACTGGATTCAGGAACGAAGCATTTACTTAGGCGAATCGAACGATACACATTATCAATTTCCATTAGCCTTTACGGATCCGGGAGAAGCAGAGCAAAAAGGAAACATTGCGGTTTGTCGCTATGGAAAAGGCCAATTCATCTACACGGGATTAGTTTTCTTCCGGGAATTACCGGCGGGAGTTCCGGGGGCGTGGAGGTTGATGGCCAACTTGTTAGACGTTAGACGTTAGACGTTAGACGTTACACATTGGACGATGGACGATGGACGATGGACGTTGGAAGTTGGACATTGGACGTTAGACTAGGTCTTTAGAGTTGCGTCCGCTTCTTTCCCTAGGCTGAAGCCTAGGGCTATAAAAAACTTAAAACCCCAGACTTTAGTCTGGGGATAAACAAAAAAGATATGTTACATCACAGTGTATTCTTAACATTCAAGGCAACAACCTCCGAAGTAGAAAAAGCCTATTTCATAGCAGAATCAAGAAAATTAGCCCAAATTCCGGGCGTTATGAACCTTAAAGTATTAGAAGAATTCAATGCAACAAACCCGTACACACACGGCCTAGGAATGGATTTTGAGGATCAAGCGGCCTATGATTTGTATTCGAACCATCCTTTGCATAATCAATTTGTGCAAGAGGTGTGGTTACCACGGGTGGAGAAATGGCAAGAGATAGACTATAGAGAGGTTTGAGGTAAGAGGTAAGAGTTAAGAATTAAGAGTGAAGAGTGAACAGTGAAAACAGACTACTAAAACAGTCTACTGACAACTGACAACTGACAACTGACAACAGACAACTGACAACAGACAACTGACAACTGATTTCCATGATTCAAATTTTTAAAAATTCCCTTCCATACGCTGAGAAAACGGCCATCATATCAGAAGGTAATACATATTCCTACACAGATTTACATCAGGCATCGGCCAATTTTGCTCATCTACTGTTGGATGATTCAGATGATTTATCCGAAGGTCGGGTGGCTTTTATGGTGAATCCGGGCTTCGATTATGTTAAAGTTCAATGGGGTATTTGGCAGGCTGGAGGGATCGTGGTCCCCCTTTGTTTGAGTTATCCCTTGCCATCATTGCGATATACGATAGAGAATTCTGGGGCCTCCGTCATTGTGGTTTCACCAGAATTTGAAGGTATGCTTGCAGATCTAGCCACAAAACTGCAATGTCGGTTCATCGTTTTGGGCAAAAACGACACTGCGAAACATTCGAAAAAGCTGCCTGAAGTAATCGATGAGCGCGGTGCCATGATTCTTTATACGAGTGGTACGACGAATTTACCGAAAGGTGTGGTTAGTACCCATGGCAATTTAAATGCTCAAATTTCTTCCCTGATTGAAGCTTGGAAATGGACATCTAAGGATTCGACGGTTTGCGTATTACCATTGCACCATGTACATGGTGTGGTTAATGTTGTTTCCTGTTCATTATGGGCAGGAGCGAGCTGTGAATTCATGCCAAATTTCAGCGAAAAAGCTATATATGAACTCATTGAGAATCAAAAAATCAATGTGTTCATGGCGGTTCCAACCATCTATTTTAAGTTAATTACGTATTGGGAAGCTTTGGCAAAAGATAAACAAATTGATTTAACGAATGCCTTGGCGAAGCTCCGACTAATGATTTCAGGTTCAGCGGCATTGCCCGTTTCTGTGATGGAGCGCTGGAAAGAGATCTCAACGCATTTACTACTAGAACGTTATGGCATGACGGAAATAGGAATGGCTTTGAGTAATCCTTACGATGGACCACGCGTAGCGGGACATGTAGGTTATCCATTGCCTGGTGTTTCAGCACGTTTATCCGAGGAAGGTGAGATTCAAATTAAGGGACCTACAGTCTTTAAGGAATATTGGAACAAACCTGAATCCACAGCAGAGTCCTTCACCGAAGACGGTTGGTTTAAAACGGGGGATATCGCCGCGATTGATGAATTGGGAGGATATCGTATTTTAGGGAGAAATTCGGTCGATATTATTAAATCTGGGGGCTATAAGATTTCAGCTTTGGAAATAGAAGAAGTTTTACGCCAATATCCTGGAATCTCAGATTGTTCCGTTGTTGGATTACCTAATGACGAATGGGGCGAATTAGTTGCTGCCGCCATTGTAACAAAAGGTCCAGTGGATGAAAAAGCGTTAAACACTTGGATGCGGGAACAAATGCCTGCCTATAAAAGTCCTCGAAAATATACCGTATTAGCCGAATTACCGCGCAATGCCATGGGCAAAGTGACGAAAAAAGATGTTGTTAACTTAATTCAATAGATATGTTATTACGTGGAGTAGCCCTTTTGGCGGGTTGTTATATCATTGGCCAAATCATTGGCGAAAGTTTAGGTCATTACTTGGGAATCAATAACAATGTGGGGGGCGTAGGATTTGCCATGCTTTTATTAATCATTGCACAAAACGAATTAGAAAAGCGCGACTTATTTCATGTAGAAATGGGTGAGGGGGTAATGTTTTGGAGCAAGATGTATATTCCAGTAATTGTGGCGATGTCATCCATTCAAAATGTGCGTGTAGCTTTCAACAATGGGTTTTTAGCCCTTTTAGCTGGAATTCTACCCGTGGCGATTTGCCTCATATTTATGCCAATTTTATCCAAATCAAAGAATAACTAACATGGAATACATCATCGAATTATTGGATAAAAATGGATTGATTGTGGCATTTTTGGTCACAGGTATCATGGTTTATTTTTCAGAAGGGATCTCGGTCAAATTAACCAATAAAAAACTACCAGGTTCAGCCATCGCCATTTTCATGGGATTGGTTATTGCGTACCTAGGTGGAATATTGACAGAAGGGAAAAGCGGTATCGCGGATATTCCAGGATTAACGGGCTTTAAAGTGATGGGAGGGCCCATGTTCCGCGACTTTGCCATCGTTTCCACGGCCATGGGCGCTAGTTTTGCCGTGATTAAGAAAACGGGGTCCGTAGGTATCTTGTCTTTATTCCTAGGAGTAATCTTTTCATTTATTGCTGGAGTTGGCATTGCTTACGCATTTGGGATCACAGATGTGGAAAGTTTAACGACAATTGGTGCGGGCGCTTGCACCTTTGTGGTAGGTCCTGTTACAGGAACCGCAGTAGGAGCAAGTTCAGATATTATTGCAATTAGCATCGCGGCAGGAGTGGTAAAATCGATTCTTGTGACGATTGGAACCCCTTTTATCGCACCTTATATTGGCCTGAACAATCCTAAATCTGCGATGATATTTGGTGGCTTGATGGGAACCACAAGTGGCACGGCAGCAGGATTAGCCGCGACAGATCCCAAATTAGTTCCTTATGGAGCGATGACAGCAACGTTTTATACGGGATTGGGATGCTTGATGTGTCCGTCGGTGTTGTATTTTGCGCTGAAAATTATTCTGTAGAGACGCGATACTTCGTGTCTAAATCCCCAGGTTAAAACCTGGGGTTATAACCCTAGGCTTTAGCCTAGGGACTATCGAGCCAACGCCCGCAATCCACCCCCAATCACCATCACAGCTGCATAAAACGTAAAGGCCAAGGTAAACAATCCATCCGCAGCTGTTTGGCCAAAAATGTGGTAAGGCGCCCAAAGCAATACAAGCGTGCTGATAAATAAGATGCCAATCAAAGCAATTTTAATCCAGTTGTTCCGACGCGTTTTTTTCAATTCAAAGGCCAATAAAATTCCTTCACTCACATAGCTGAAAAGGAAAATAATCAATAGACTGTAGGCAAGGGTTTTGATGCTGTTCATATTCATATCTGTTTGTTTTTCTTGAACCAAAATTAGATTCATTATCCGCCAAAATTTGGCGACTTACGAGGAATTTACGATATTGGTCAAAAAAAAGATGCACCCATCCGAACGCCTCCGCGAAATCAATGGCCTCCTCCTGCAAAAGTCCTTTCAGGTGAATCATCAAACGGTTTCCGCTTATTTAAACGAGTATTTTGACATTTCCAACTATGCAGAACGCTCATTCAGTCGGGACCTGAAAGAACTCAAAGAACTCCTGCAAATTCGCTATCCCCAATTACACGATACGGCTGGAGAACTCATCAAATTTTCAAGGGGACAGAATCGATTTTACCTGATTCGAGATGATATTTCGGCATTTCCGAGTATCTCCGACAAAGAACTCAGCCAAATCGCCTCCACGATTGAACAGAATAAACACTTGTTCAGTGGGGGAGCAGGCGAGGGACTTGTCAATAAATTGCGAGCAATCGCTTTGGAAAACAGCATGGCACGCCATCATGAGATCTTAGGCTGGTCGGCGATTGAACTCGTGAAGGATGGGGAGCGCTCAGGCGCCGACTTAATGCCGATCATTTTGGAAAACATCTATGCCAAAAAAGTCGTTCTTTTCACCCATCGTGGTTTAGCAACGCACTCGAAACAGAAACAAACACTCGGTCTGCCCGTCCTATTGAAAGAATATAATAACGGTTGGTACACCGGTTGGTATGTCTTATTCCAACCCGTCGAAAAAGGCGCAACACAAATCAAAGTAGACATCGACCAACTCCAGTTGTATGCGCTCGATCGAATTGTTCAGGTAAGTAAAGTGCAAGATCAACCCCGCGTGCGTATTCATCCAGAATTCAGACCTGCTGATTATTTCAAGAATTGCCTGGGTTTATTCCGCAGCAAAAGTCTCAAAGCTCAAACCATTCGATGCCAAATAAACAAGGATAATTGGATGTTGAACTACATCGAGAAATACCCCATACACACAAGCCAAGAAATAATACCTGAAAATGAAAGCGCAGTCAGGGTCCAATTGAATGTAGAAATAGACCAAGAAGTGGAAAATTTCTTTTTACGTTTCGCGAAGGAAATACGGGTTTTAGAACCCGAATCCTTGGTGGAGAAAATTAAACGGGGAATGGAAAAAGGAATCGAAAACTACAAAAACACGTCGGCAGGTAATTGAAAAAAATCTCTTAGCTTTTTGGCCATCTTCAACGTTATCTCGCGCTTACCTGAAAGAACAGCTGATACATGTCCTTTGGAACCAATCAAAGGAACTAAATCCTTGGATTTGATTCCCATTTCATCCATTTTTTGAATAATCACTTTAATGGGATCCGTATTTAGATAAGGATAATTCCGATCATCATAATCCTTAATCAATACGATCAATAACTCGAGCTCATCGAGTAATGGACCTTCTTCCTCCGTATGAAAAATCTGCATCATGCGTTTTGCGGCTTTTTCATAATCTTTATCGGTTTTTAAAACTTTCCATTTCATAACATTACTTTTTAATAATTTGGGGGGCAAAGGAGATTCGTTCAGCATCAATTGAATCATAAGATTGGTGGTTTCCAAACCAAATGATATAACAAGCTCCCTGAATAAAATTCTTCGAAACAATCAAACGATAAGCATTTCCTTTTATATTGAATACAACGCAATTATTTCCAATGATACTTGCGGAACGATAAACAGCCTTGATTTCATTAAAGTTTGAAAACTTATGTAATGCAAATTCATGATTCCAATTAAATAATGCATGAGATGCATCAGGGTATGATTGCATGTAATGATTAATCGTTCTTTTAAGTAAAATCTTCATAGCAAAATTACCACAAAGTTTGCAAAATGCAAACTAATTTAAATCTTGCATGAAGATAAATACTAGGCTAAACGAATGATCAATTAAAACTGATAATCTAAATATTTATCAATTTATTGAAGCCAAATCCCCTCATCGAACCGAAGAGATTTCGCCTTCGAATAATCAATTCCTTTACCAGAATCGAGTATAAATTTCAAACCCTGCCAAAGATGATTTTGAAAAACAGGATCCTGGTAATTTGACTTATCATGTCCGAGTGTTGTCACCCAAACATGGCCACCCTGAAAATTTTGCGTCCAAACAGCAGGAAAATATCCCTTAAACGAACCGGCGTGTTGATTCACAAGCTCCGATTGCTTTCCATCCAAACTGCTCAAATCATGCATCATCAATACCTGAATGCCGGGATATACCTCTTTCCCAAAATAACATTCATCCTCCTTGGTCCATGACATAGGCACGTCCTTCATGGATGGATGCGATGAGGCTATGTTGATTATCCGAAAAGGCTGAAATTTGGCATGCCAGGAGAAGGTTTCGCCAACGAGCATTTTGAACCAGGTCCAATTGCGTTCCGTACCTGTCACGGAATGGACTCCAACAAAACCGCCTCCGCCTTCGATGTAGCGTCGGAAAGCCAAGCGCTGGGCATCCGTAGCAAACACATCATTATTCGTACTCGTGAAAATCAGTGCCGCATATTTCGCCAAATTCGCCTCCGCAAACACCGCAGGATCATCCGAAACATCAACCTGAATCTGATTTGTCTTGCCTAAACCTTGAAAGCAAGCTACGGCAGCTGGAATATTATCATGCACGTAGCCAGGGCCATTTTTGGTATAAACCAAAACACGTGGTAAAGGCTTAGCAAGGCCACTAAAAAATGCAAATAGACATAAAATTAGTAATCTCATAAGATTAGGGTTTAACGCCGTATTGGTCAACTAAGTAGATAATAGCGGCAATATTAATGGCTCCCAGTAACAATTCCCGCTTATTCACATTTTCGAACACATCCGTCTTGGCATGGTGTAAATCAAAATAACGCTGGCTGTCCGGTACCAAACCTGCAATAACAGTACTCGGATTAACTTTAGCCAAAGGCCCAATATCCGTTCCACTTCCTCCAAATGTCACCTCACAACCATAAGGTTTTAACAGCGACGACCAAGATTGAAATTTCTTAAATGCCTCCTTAGATGCCGTCATACCAATCGACCGAGGTGTAAATCCGCCCTCATCACTCTCCAAGGCCAAGATGTGATTCTCATTATTCAATTTTGCTTGATTCGCATATTCATTGCCTCCGCGTACTCCATTCTCTTCATTGGCAAACAACACAAAACGTATCGTACGCTTAGGCTTATAATTCAATGCCTTCAACACACGTAATACTTCCATCGTATGAACGACACCGGCGCCGTCGTCGTGTGCACCTTCGTTGACATCCCAACTATCCAAATGCCCACCTAAGGTAATGTATTGATCAGGAAACACAGACCCTTTCAATTCCGCGACCACATTTTGATCATTTACATCGGGTAAGAATTGACCATAGGTTTGCAACTGAACTTTCACCTGACTTTTCTTGGCTAAAGCATACAACATTTTCGCATCGTTTGGCCCCAAAGCAACCGCAGGAATCTTGGGATATGCTTCATCATATACCATGCTACCCGTGTGAGGTGCATTATCAGGCGCCGTACTAAGCGAATGAATCATAATACCAAGCGCTCCATATTTAGCGGCACGAGAAGCGCCCGACCGACGATAGGCTCCGCTTTCCCCATAAGCACGAAAAGTCTGAATTTTCGTTTCATCAAAGGCACTGTGGAAATACACAATCTTGCCTTTCACCTCATCCTTCCGCTTCTCCAATTCATCAAAGTTGGCCACCGCCAACACCTCCGCCTCAATCATTCCATTTGATCCCATGGAATTACCCAAAGCCAACGCAGCTAAAGGTTGAATACGTGCTTCTCCCTGAACACCTACGATTGCAGCAAAATCAGTTCCTCCTCGCTTCCAATTGGGCGACTTACAAGCCTGAAGGAAAACTCTATCAGCACCCAAAAGTTCTAGATTACGCTTTCCCCAAACAGCAGCTTGTTGCTGCTGCGGCGAACCCGCTAGACGACCACCAATCTTCTTCGTCAATTCATATAAAAGATCATAGGCTTTGCCGTTGGTCATAATCTCATCCGACATGCGTTTTATGAATAGACTATCTTGTTGGGCGATAGCAGAAAAGCCAACGAATAATGTCAGGCACAGGGAAGTAAGGATTCTCATAGAAATTTAGATTTGTAATGAATATTAAATATAAGCATTTTCAAAATTGGGAAATGCATGACAAATCCTTAATTTTTGGATAAATCTATATTCCTCCATGCACAAATTCCTCTTCATTAGCTTACTCTTCATCTCAAGCACAATCTCAGCACAGAAAAATCAGGAGAAACCCGCAATCAAACAAGTCATTCAGAACATGTTCCTTGCTATGCAAACCGGCGACACGACTTTATTTCGTTCTTGCTTTGCGCCTACAGTTATTTTTCAAACCATTGTGACGAAAGACAATCAAACAAAAGTGAAATCGGAAGAATTTGAAGCCTTTTTAAAAAGTCTGACCAAATATCCCAAAGGTGCCCTCGATGAACGAATCAAATTCAAAAGTGTACATGAAGATGGTACTTTGGCCATCGCATGGACACCTTATCAGTTTTATTACCAAGGGAAATTTTCGCATCAAGGCGTGAATTCATTCCAATTGGTCAAATTGGGTGATGCTTGGAAGATTCAGTACTTGATTGATACTCGGAGAAAATAACAAACAAATTGTGCCCAACACCGTTAAGCTTTAAAACCATTGAACATGAAATACCTCATTGCCATGCTATTTCTGTGCATCTTCCAAATCCATGCACAGCAACCCAATATCCACACCAATCAAATCAACATCGCCCGCGACAGCTACGGCGTTCCGCATATTTTCGCTCCTACAGATCCTGAGGTGGCCTATGGATTAGCCTGGGCACATTCCGAGGATGATTTTAAAACCATACAAACCTTGATTCTGACGGGGAAGGGGAAACTCGCGACCTACTTAGGCAAGAAAGGCGCACCGGTGGATTTTGTGTTTGGGCTTTTGAATACCCGTAAGGTGGTAGACCAACAAATCAAATCAATGGATCCGAAATTCATTCAATTAGTTCAAGGCTACCTTATGGGATTGGAAGCCTATGCCAAAGCGCATCCGCAAGAAGTATTAAACAAACATGTATTTCCGATTCAATTAGAGGACTATATCGCCACGACCATGTTTTCGGTTGCCATCTTCTGCGGCGTCGATAAAACCTTACCCAAAATCCTCGAAGGTTCCATCCCGCATCTTCCGAGCTTTACAGGGGAAGGCAGTAATGCCTTTGCGATTAAGAGTAATAAATCGGCAACGGGCGAACCGATGTTGGTGATTAACGCACACCAACCCATCGAAGGCGCAACGGCATTTTACGAGGCCCATGTACAAAGTGAGGAAGGTTGGAATATCTTGGGCGGTTTATTCCCGGGTGGACCATTAATCTTTCATGGCGTTACGCCAAATTTGGCTTGGGCGCATACGGTGAATTTTCAAGATAAAATCGATGTATATCAGCTACATACCGACAAAGCACATCCAGGCCAATACGAAGTTGATGGAACTTGGATGAATTTGGAGAAACGTAAAATCAAATTAAACATCAAAGGTATTCCGTTTCCTGTGAGTAAAATGGCATTTAATTCAATCTATGGGCCCACGGTGAAAACACCTAAAGGGGAGTATTTCTCTATTCGTTTGCCAGCCTTGTTTGATGCGGGGGCGTTGCAGCAATGGTATGCGATGAATCGCTCGACGAATTTCCAGGAGTTCAAAGCGGCTTTGGGGCAAAATCATTTGCCCATGTTTAACATCATGTATGCGGATAAGCAGGATAACATCTTTTATATCTCAAATGGCAAGATGCCTTATCGCAATGCAGATCCGAAATACAATTGGGCTTCGACCTTACCGGGAAATACGCGTGCAACGCTTTGGGATACGTTTAAACCCTTAGATGCCTTGCCGCAATATACGAATCCGGCAAGTGGTTATTTGTTCAATACGAATCACTCGCCCTTCCTGGCGACAAGCACGGATGAGAACTTAAATCCGGCGAAATTCGATAAATATGATGGATATGAGACCTATCATAATAATCGGAGCCAACGGGCCAAAGAGCTCATAGATAGCTATGATAAGATTTCCTGGGAGGATTTGAAGCGGATTAAGTTTGACCGACAACTACCTGCGAAGATTTTGTATCCCTATGGTTTAGATGCATCTGTGCTTTTCAGTTTAAAAATGACGGATTACCCCGCTTTAGCGACGATTATTCAAGGTATCCAACAATGGAATCATGTGACCGACACGGAAAGTGTGGGCGCCTTGTATTATAACATCGCCTATTATCAGGCTTCAAAGATTCGTACGAATGGGTCCAAAGAACCTTTGACTGAGGCAGAAGCTCTTCAATTATGCCAATATGTGCATGATTTCTTGATGAAGCATTATGGCAAATTGGATGTGAAACTAGGTGAATTTCAGCGTTTGGTGCGTGGGCAGGAAGATTGGCCACAGGCGGGTATGCCGGATGTTTTGGCTGCGGTTCAAACGGAAGCCTGGGGTGAATCCAAGCGCAAGATGAATAGCGGTGATGCATATATCGGTTTTGTAAAATTTCCAAAGGATGGCGGTTTACCTTTGATTGAGACCGTAAATACCTTTGGGGCGAGTTCACATCCAGAATCGAAGCACTTCGCGGATCAGCGGGCGATGTACCAGGCGCAGCAAACGAAGCGAATGACCTTGGATAAGGCCGAGGTGCTAAAGGCGGCGGAGCGGGTGTATCATCCGGAGTAAATTACGCGTGCAACAATTTCTTTAAGGTATCATAATGGACTTCGGCAATGAGGTAAACAGAGAATCGTTTATCGTCATTAGCCGTTTGTCGGACGATGACATCATCCATTCGATAATGCGCCCAGAAATAGCTGTTGATTCCTTTGATCAACTTCGCACGCACCTGTCTTTGGGTTTCGTAGGCGTATGAACCATAGCCCATCATTTCGGTAAAATGCTGCGAACTGAAGGTATGACCTTTCGGATAGTGCAAACAAGCATTTAGGAATTCAGATGCACCGGCAGGCAGACCATCTAAGGGTTCAATGATACTTTCAGGAGCTTTCCGAGGCTTTCTTTTTCGATATGCATAAATTCCTCCAGCCGTCAGGATTAGAACAGCGGCAACACCGTAGCCAATAAGATCAGCAGGGTAGGGCTCGATGTAAAATGGCCCTTTTCGAGTGCTGAGGGATTTGAGTTTTTCGATGGAGATGGAGTCGATTTTGATAGCAGGCGAAATGTTATTTTCACTTTTATCAGGTACATAGATATAGATCCAATTATTCTTTTCGCTCATCTCATAGTTGAAATTTAGATTTGAAAGCACATAATTCAATTGGTAAATCTCATTTTTCACAGGATCAGCTATTATTACCAAAGGTCCTTTTGTGAAAATATATTTGCCTTGAAGAAATATTGAATCAAAGTTTGTTAAGCCCAACTTAACCAACAAATCAATGTTAATATCCCCCATATAATTCCAAATGTTCGATTTAAATGATTTTTCAAAGTATCGGTATGGTTGAGAAATTTTACCTTCATGATACAAAGATGGGAATTCGATAATGCTCAATACATCACGTTTGGAATCAAATCCACCAAAATCACAACTTATATACTTCGGACCCTTTTCACTTGGAATATTTTTCAATTCCCATTCTTTAGATTTAGGAGAAAAATAGGTTTCAATATTATTGGCATGCCAAAAACCATTTCCCCCTACACTATACAAAGTGTCGTTTCGAACAAATTGTATCGCGCCAAAATTAAATCCACGATAAAAGGTCTTGTCCAGGCGAGTAATTTTCTTTTGATCCATATTTAATTGATATACTTGACCAGTACCGGCAATGGTCAATAGATAATATGGATGCGTGTAAAATGTATTAATAAGTGCATTGGCAGGGATTTCACTTATATCTACATTGACCAATTCGAATTGACCCATGTCTTGCCATACGTGTGAATTTTTCTCCTTCCAAAGAGACCCATCTTTAAAATCAATTCGATGATGAAGAATTTCATTGGGTAATTTAAATTGAATCTGACCAAAGGAATGAATTCGAATAATAACGAATAAAATAAGGAGAATCAATTGGCGCATAGATGAACAAAAATCTGTTGAACATCAAATTAATTAATTGTCTCTGACTTTCATTTAAATACCGATTAAAAGGTTAAGAATTTGTGTGTATTGCGTGAATTACGTAATAGGGTCATTTATTCTTCGAGCAAAATAATAGGTTTGGGAAAATTCATTACGAGCTATGCCAAGAAAAGAATTAGAACGCTTTGATTCAGAATTAGATATTAATCAGTCTGAAACGGCTCGATTATTAAGCAAAAAAAGAGGGTATTATGTCTATTATAATATGCCAAATCGCGAAACTAAGCCTTTGAAAATTCACAAACACACTTGCGGAGAATGTTTTTACGGAATAGGGAAACAACCGAATGCTTTACCAGGTAGAATGGTGTATGGATTGGGCCAAGCCATTCGATAGAAGCTATGATCACAATTATCCAAGACATTTTCAGAACAACTCCTGAGATTTGTACGTGTTGTCAATAAAATATTCATTTAAACAAAATCAAATAATATGGAAAACGTAGTCAGTAATTTTGAAAGTCCTGAAATCAGCATAAAACTAACCGATGAAAAACTTTACATCAAGACCTTATCATCCTCAGAAACTTTTGCTCTTAGATCAATTAATGGTATCGGTATAGTTGATTTGATTGAAAAATATAATTTAGAGTTGGCAGCTCAAAAAAATGCAAAAAAACCTACGGGTTTATATATTTTGGGTGGATTACTAATGCTAGCAGGCATTGGAAACTTGGCTGTTTCCATAGGACCTGCATTGATATTTATTCTCTTAGGTGGGGGGGTGATTTATTGGGCTTCTACGCAGCAGGCACCTGATCCCATTCTAAATTCTGCGGTTCGGATAATGATCAGTGGCATGAATCGAGACTTTGAATTCGACAAATCAGGTCCATATCTCAATCAAATTGCAGAATTAGTAGTAAAAGTGGAGGAGACCTTGACCGCTTATCATA
>CALLKB010000012.1 GCA_938008575.1 uncultured Cytophagaceae bacterium
CCTGTCCTCGGCCGGCGGCACCGCCGGGCGGACCCGGGCGTTGCGCGACGTCGTGCGGGCCGGCGCACCCGGATGGGACGTTGCACCTGCTGAACTCGAGCAGGCGCTGATCCGGGTCGGCCACGAGGTCGAGGATGTGATCACCCTCGGCCCGGTCAGTGGACCGCTCAGGATCGGCCGGGTGTCCACCATCGAGGAACTCACCGAGTTCAAGAAGCCCATTCGGTACGTTGGTCTCGATTGCGGCGAGGGCGAAACACGCTATGTAATTTGCGGAGCTACCAATTTTGTTGTCGGAGACATTGTCTGTGTCGCAATTCCCGGAGCTGTATTGCCCGGCAATTTCGTTATTTCTGCTCGCGAGACCTACGGTAAAACATCTAACGGCATGATCTGTTCGTCAAAAGAACTAGGTTTAAGCGATGATCATGCAGGCATCATGGTTTTTGATAAAGCACAAGTTAGTTCAAAAGATGATGTGCGTGAAAAACTTCAGTTAGATGACGTTATCTTCGATATTGCAGTAAATCCAGATCGCGGATATGCCCTAAGTATCAGGGGAGTAGCCCGAGAAATTGCAGGCGCCTTCGATTTCAAATTCAATGATGCATCCTGCGATACCGTCTGGAACGAATTGGGTACGCAGAATTTGTAGATTTTTTGTTTGGTAACGATGTTGGTTCGCCATCGGAAAATTGATAAAGCTTTGCGCATTTGTCAAATCTTGTCCATCGACGGAAACAATAAAGCCATCAAGGAGTTTAATGGGATGAGCCCAAACGCCACCCATTTCGCCGGTGATGTGCCAGCCCAAATCGGGGAATTGCCCGTTTTGATGGCCGATGACATAGAGTCGGTCTCCCGTTGTGGCAAAAGGGGAATTGAGGTATTCCTTTTTTCCTTCGATGTGTGGTAAAGCTTTAACGAGATCGTTTAGGCTTTGAGATTTTAAAGTATTCGTAAACAGGATAAATAAAAGAAGGACTAAAAGGCGCATAGCTTCGGTTAAAATTCTGCCGAATTTACGTTAAATTGCTGAGATGAAAATAGAAATTTGGAGTGATATCATGTGTCCATTTTGTTACATCGGCAAAAGGCATTTGGAGAAGGCCTTGGAGACTTTCTCGGCGCGTGATCTGGTGGAAATAGAATGGAAAAGTTACCAATTGGATCCTACCATTCCCATGTCATTTGAGAAACCCATTGGCGTATATGAATACTTGGCCGATCGCAAGGGATGGAGTTTAGAACAGTCGGAGCAGATGCACGACCGTGTCGTTGAGATGGCGGCCTCCGTCGGTTTGGAGTATAATTTTGACAAGGCGGTGGTTGCGAATTCGTTGTATGCGCATCGGGTGATACAATTGGCCAAACAAAAAGGCTTGGATGATGTGATTGAGGAGATTTTCTTTCGGGCATACTTTACGAATGGTAGGGATTTGGCATCTGTTGAAACCTTAGTTGAATTGGGAGAGGAAGCAGGATTGGAGGCGTCTGAAATTCGCGCGGCGATTGGGAGTGAGGAACTGGCTTATTGGGTGAGTCAGGACATTCAGGAAGGAGTTAATTTAGGCGTTCGCGGGGTGCCCTTTTTTGTGTTTGATCGCAAATATGGGATTTCGGGTGCGGAGCCGA
>CALLKB010000013.1 GCA_938008575.1 uncultured Cytophagaceae bacterium
ACAACCGTTTGATCGAAGAAGGAGATGATCCGGTAGCATTTGACCACGATTGCCGCGAAGGTATTTGCGGTATGTGCTCGATGTACATCAACGGCCGTCCACATGGACCGAACCGTGGGGTTACAACTTGCCAATTGCACATGCGTTCATTCCAAGATGGCGAAACCATTACGGTAGAACCTTGGAGAGCGAGCGCTTTCCCTGTGATCAAAGACT
The DNA here is from genome assembly GCA_938008575.1 of uncultured Cytophagaceae bacterium. Lineage (GTDB taxonomy): Bacteria > Bacteroidota > Bacteroidia > Cytophagales > Spirosomataceae > Aquirufa > Aquirufa echingensis. Next base: position 217 of record CALLKB010000013.1, read on the forward strand.
TAGTCGTGAATCGCTCTGCCTTTGACCGCATCATCGCGGCAGGTGGATTCGTTTCTGTCAATACTGGAAATGCACAAGATGCGAACAACTTGCCTATTCCAAAAGAAGACGCAGATGATGCTTTCGCAGCAGCTGCTTGTATCGGATGTGGTGCATGTGTTGCCGCTTGTAAAAATGCATCTGCGATGTTATTTACATCCGCTAAAATTTCGCAATTAGCCTTATTACCTCAAGGTAAAGTAGAAGCTGCGAAACGTGCAGAAGCGATGGTCGCTCAAATGGACGAAGAAGGTTTTGGTGCTTGTTCTAACACAGGTGCTTGCGAGGCTGAATGTCCTAAAGGCATTTCGTTAGAGAATATCGCTCGTATGAACCGCGAATTCTTCTCTGCTACCTTTTCTTCGAAGTAAAACTTAATTTGATAGCCCCTGAATGCAATTTCAGGGGCTTTTTACGCCCTTGTTTTTAGAACCCACCCATTCCAAGTCCAATCAAAAATCTCCTGCCCTCGGCTGGATCGAAGTCGTTTGTGGCTCCATGTTTTCTGGTAAAACAGAAGAATTAATTCGCCGACTGAAACGCGCCAAAATCGCCCAATTGCGTGTAGAGATTTTCAAACCTGCATCCGATACGCGTTATCACGATGAAGATATTGTTTCCCACAATCAAAATTCCATCCGCTCAACCCCTGTTTTAAGCGCGAGTGAAATCTTGTTATTAGCGGGAGATTGCGATGTAGTGGGTCTGGATGAGGTACAGTTCTTCGACGACTCGATCGTAGAGGTTGTAGACACGCTGGCCAATCAAGGCAAACGTGTAATTATCGCAGGTCTTGATATGGACTTTAAAGGGAATCCCTTTGGCCCCATGCCCAAATTGATGGCCATTGCCGAGTATGTCACGAAAGTACACGCTGTTTGCGTACAATGCGGTGCCGTGGCACATTATTCTTACCGCATCGTCGACAAAGAAGAAACGGTTTTACTAGGCGAAACAGAATCCTACCAAGCACGTTGCCGCGCTTGCTTTCATGCCGAGATCTAATCATGCCCAAAGACCCGCATTTCAAAAAGGTATTCCAACGAATCAAGGCGAAAAAGCCCAGGGATTTGGATATGCAGTTTGAAAAGGCACATGAACAAGTCTTTGAAAATTTAGATTGTTTGACCTGTGGAAATTGTTGCAAGACGACAAGCCCGATGTGGAATGAAACCGACATTCAGCGTGTGGCTCATCTCCTTAAGATGAAAGTTGCCCAGTTTCTGGATCAATACTTAATCAAAGATTCAGATGGCGATTGGGTCTACCCTTCCGCTCCCTGCCCCTTTCTAACACTGGAAGACAATACCTGCCAAATTTACGAACACCGACCAAAGGCTTGTCGGGAATATCCACATACCGACCGCAAAAACATGTTGGGCATCATGAATCTCACCCAAAAGAATGCGGTCATCTGCCCAGGCGTTGCCCAAATCATGGAAAAATTGGAGCGAATTTACAATTGAACCCCTTTTGATTTGAAATTCACGGCAAAAATCGACAAATTCGTAATTCAATCAATACATGTTTATGGCAGCAGCAGAATATTTAGGAATTGACGTAGGTGGTACCGGCGTTAAAATGGGAATTGTTCATTCCGATACCGGACAAATCAGCAACTTTCAGAGTTATGATACCGCAACGTGGCGTGAATCTCACCACTTCTTAGATCGTTTGGCGGATGCTATTGCCTTGCAATTATACCAACATAAAAATGTCAAAAAGATAGGCATCGGCCTACCAGGTATTCTTACGAAGAATCGCCGTACTTTGATTGAAATCACAGCCATTCCAGAAATCGACGGTTCACCCATGATCGATATGTTGGAGAAACGTTTCCCTGAGCATGAATTTTTCATGGAAAACGATGCCAATGCAGCGGCATTAGGAGAATTCTATTTCTCTCCAGAAAAAAACACCATGCCAGAAGATTTCATCTTCATTACGTTGGGAACAGGTGTTGGTGGAGCAGCAATCATCGACCGTAAGATTTTCTTAGGCGGAGATGGTAATGCGATGGAACCAGGTCACGTTCCCTCGAAAAACGGTAAGGTTCTAGAGCGTAATGTGGGTAAAAAAGAATTATTGCAATTAGCGACTGAAATGCGTGCTAACTATAAAGGTCAAACGGTGTTAGCGGATGATGGCACGATCTCTACGACAGCCCTAGTTGTTGCGGCCGAAGAAGGCGATGCATTGGCATTGGCTATTTGGGATGAGGTAGGAAGTTTATTAGGTGATATGCTCGTTTCTTTGATTCGTATTTTAGATATCAAAAATATCTTCATCGGAGGTGGACTATCCGCATCTTATGACTTTATTTTACCAAGCATGGAACGCCAATTAAACTACTGGTTGACCCCTGCTTACTTAGAAAAATTAAATATTAAGAAAGCTTTATTGGGCAATGATGCAGGGCTTTTAGGTGCGGCATCACTCTGTTTTTAATTGAAAACAGTATAGACCACACAAGTTTTTTACAAAAAGAATTATTATTATTACAATAAATACTTTTAAAGTGCAAAATGGAATAAAATTTGTTTGATATTCTAACTTTTAATTCTAATCTTTGCATCGTTTTTGAACCCCAAAATATTTATAAAATGTCAGATATTGCAGAAAAAGTAAAAAGCATCATCGTTGAGAAGTTAGGTGTAGAAGCATCAGAAGTTACAACTGAGGCGTCTTTCACAAACGATTTGGGAGCTGACTCCTTAGACACGGTAGAATTGATCATGGAATTTGAAAAAGAATTCAATGTTTCTATCCCAGATGACCAAGCTGAAAACATCCAAACAGTAGGCCAAGCAGTAGCTTACTTGGAAGAAAACGCAAAGTAATCGAATCACACGATCATAATGATGTCAATTAGTACCTGGTAATTCCTAAGGATTTTTCCTCAGTTGAACCATTACTAATTGACATTTTTTATTTTTACAAAGTCTATTTAATTAACACATGGAGTTAAAACGCGTAGTTGTGACGGGCCTAGGTGCTCTTACACCGATTGGAAATACAGTTGATACCTTTTGGGAAGGTTTAGCCGCTGGTAAAAGTGGTTGTGCACCCATTACCCGATTTGATGCTGAAAAATTCAAAACGCGCTTTGCTTGTGAGTTGAAAGACTTCAAAGTAGAAGATTATATTAATACCAAAGAGGCCCGTAAAATGGACCCATTTACCCAGTATGCTGTGGTAGCTTCAGATGAAGCCATTGCAGATGCGGGTTTTGATATGGAGAAATTAAACCTTAATAAGGTGGGCGTTATTTGGGGATCAGGTATCGGAGGATTGAAAACATTCGAAGATGAAATGATCTATTTTGGAAAAGGTGATGGAACGCCAAAAATTAATCCATTCTTTATTCCAAAAATGATTGCAGATTCAAGTTCAGGACAAATTTCCATTCGCAATGGATTCCGTGGACCTAACTACGTAACTGTTTCGGCTTGTTCTTCTGCGAACAATGCAATTATTGACGCGTTCAATTACATCCGTACCGGTCGTGTGCATGTTTGTATCACGGGTGGCTCTGAGGCTCCTGTGACAATCGCATCGGTTGGTGGATTTACAGCGATGCACGCAATGTCAACACGCAACGATGATCCAACTACTGCTTCTCGTCCTTATGACGTAGACCGTGATGGTTTTGTCGTAGGTGAAGGTGCAGGTGCATTGGTTTTAGAAGAATACGAGCACGCAAAAGCACGTGGTGCAAAAATCTACGCGGAATTAATTGGTGGAGGTTTCTCATCAGATGCTTACCACATTACAGCCCCACATCCGGATGGATATGGTGCTTTATTGTCGATGCAAGACGCATTGGAAGATGCACAAATCAAACCTGAAGAGGTTGATTACATCAATACACACGGAACATCAACACCGATTGGTGATCCACAAGAAATTAAAGCCATCGTTGATTGCTTTGGAGAACACGCCTACAACATGGCTATTTCTTCTACGAAATCAATGACAGGTCACTTATTAGGAGGAGCAGGAGCTGTTGAGGCAGTTGCATCTGTCCTAGCAATCAAAAATCAATTCGTCCCTCCTACCATTAACGTATTCAACCGTGATCCAGAAATTGATCAACGCATTGACTTAACTGAAAACGTAGGTAAAGCACGCAAAATTGATGTTGCATTAAGCAATGGCTTCGGTTTTGGTGGCCACAATGCAACTGTCATCTTTAGAAAAATTTAATTTATGAAGTTATTTTCTCCGTTGACCTGGTTCGGCTTACATTCCCAAGATGAACGCGAGAAACACCTTTATAAATCAGTCAAACACCTTATAGGGGCTAATCCGTCTAATCTAGAATTATACCGATTAGCCTTTTTACATGCTTCGGCCTCAAAAGAATCTGTGTCAAAATCTTACAAAGAGTCCAACGAGCGTTTGGAATTTCTAGGAGACTCCGTGCTAGGCATGATTACCGCAGCTTACTTATTCAAAAAATTCCCATTCAAAGACGAAGGTTTCCTAACCGAAATTCGCTCTCGAATGGTGAGTCGGGAATCATTAAATGTCCTCGGCCGAAAATTAGGACTCGAGGAAGTTATTGAATACGAAAACCAACGTAAAACATCGCTATCCCGCTCCAGCATGTATGGAGACGCACTAGAAGCTTTTGTTGGTGCTGTCTATTTAGATAAGGGCTTTAGTTTTACCCAAAAATTCATCACACAAAAAATACTTACTCAGTATTTTGATTTGGATACGGTCGTTCAAAACAACCCCAACTTCAAGTCAATCCTGATCGAATGGGCGCAGAAAGAAGGCAAAAAAGTCCAGTTTACACTGGATGAAGAAGGAGTTCATCACAACAAAGAATTTACGGCATTCGTACTTATCGAAAACGAAAAAATTGCCGAAGGCAAAGGATATTCAAAGAAAAAAGCGGAACAAAATGCCGCAATGAAAGCCTGCGAAGCGCTAAAAATCAATCAATAAGCGTATGAAACCTAATATTTTCTTACACTACTGGAACAATCAAGGCCAAACCTTGAGTTTTCAAGAAGTTCTTTCGCTTGACTGTGACCCCATGATTCTCGCGACTATTCAAGCAGAATTATTGGAACAGTTAACGAGTGAAATACTCGTGGAAAAACTACCCAATTTTGATTGGTCAAATCTCCGCATGCAAGAAAAATGGAATTCTATTGCGCAAACACTGTTAATGCAAGTGCAATTGCCCGAGCAGATTTGGATGGATTGGATTGCTGCATTGGGTGGACAAATCGAATCTACTCAACCCGAAGTTCCAAGCTTTGCTGATCTACTGAATGCTGAAGTGTTTTTTGAACGTCCATCGGATTCATTAGAAGATTTACCTGAGGAGGAAGAGGAACTAAGCCCAGAAATTGAAATCGAAGAAAATAACCTTCAAGCGGTTGCTTGGGAGGATACAGCTATTGAATTCCCCACACAATCGACGCCAGACTATTTTGAGGTATCGAATGAATTACCCGATTTAAGCGAATTAAACCCTGAAGAAAACAAATCGCAAAGCATTCAAGAGATGTTGGCTGATTCAACGGGCGAAAAAGTATTAGACACGATACAAGTGGACGATCATTCGTTAAAGAATATGGTTGCCAATCAAATGACTTCTTCGTTAGCGGAGAGCATTTCTTTATTCCAACGATTGAATTTCATCCAAGAATTATTTGATGGGAATGCGGAGCAATTCAGTCAATTCATTGAATTTATTGATTTTGAAGCAAGCGTATCCAACTGGAGAAACGAAGTTGCCGGACGATATCAATTCGAAGAATCTTCTGCATCACAAGAACTTATGTTACTCATCGAGCGAAAATTCAGTTAACTGATTTTCATTATCAGTTTTCTAGCGAAAGAATAACCATCCATGAGCTAGTTTCAAGAAAAAAACTTGAAACGGCTCATTTTTATTTATTGGCTCCTCCCCTTTTTGCTCTCGGCCCAACAATCCACGGAACTGACCGAGGAAAAACAAGGCATAATCAACTATTACGAGCAAAATCCGATCGATATCAACGAGGCTTCGGAAGCTGAGTTACTCGCCATGGGAATTTTACATTCCGTTCAAATCGAATCTTTTGTAAGTCACCGCAAACATATTGGCCGATTCGTCTCCCTTTTTGAATTACAAACCATACCCAATTGGGACTTAACCACATTACGAACAATTCAAGCACTTCTCGTTTGTCGGACGAATCCTCCACATTGGTACGAAACCGAAAACCCCAAGCACCAAATCATCCTACGCTTGGAAAGAACACTCGAACAAAAAATAGGATTTTCCGCTCCTACATCCCGAAGCAAAGTTCGATACGTGGGAAGCCCATTAAGTACCCTATTCCGCTACCGTGGAACCTGGAATAGCCACATCCGGACAGGAATACTGATTGGAAAAGATGCAGGCGAATCACAATACAACGATTTCGCAAGCGCCTTTGTTGAATTAAAAGATTCGAGAGAGCACGTTAAATTGATTCTAGGCGACTTTATCAACCAATGGGGCCAAGGACTCGTCCAATCCGGTTCCTTTTCCTTAGGCAAAAGCTATGAAAGCATACGCGCTACCCAAAAATTTCACGGGGGAGCGATGGCCTATACCTCTTCGGGCGAATCAGAATTTTACCGCGGAATTAACTTTCAATCAAGGTGGCGTAGGTTTCAGAGTCAAATCTATTTATCATCCCGTAAAAAAGACCTCATTTTATCAAAGGATAGCACATATTTTCGTTCTTTCCAGTTGGACGGCTTACACCGAACACCGACAGAAATAAGCCAACAAAACCGCTTGCAAGAATTCGCGGCTGGGCTTAATTTTCGTTATCAAGGAAAAGAGGTTGAATGGGCTTTGGCACAGACTTGGACACAATGGAATTATCCATTTATGCCGTCGAATCCTTTGGATTGGCGAGGGAGGAATTTACTGAATACTTCACTTAGTTATATTAGCCAACAAGGAAATGTTCGAATATCAGGAGAAATCGCGCATACAGCGATATCTGCATGGTCTACGATCCATGCATTCGCCTGGGCCGTGAATAAAAAAACAGATGTCTCGGGAATTATTCGAATGTATGATGCTGGTTATTTTAGCCCTATGGCGAATGCCATTAGCGAAAGTTCGAACAATAAAAATGAATGGGGGCTCTTTCTCGGCCACCAATACCAGCACACGAAATACAAACGTTTTTCCAGCTATTTGGATGTATTTCGATTTCCGAATGCGAGCTCCAGTCAATGGGCAGCCGGACCATTAGGTTGGGAATTATTAAGTCGCTTCCAATGGGACCGAAGGAAATTAGGCCATTATTTTGCTCAAATCAAATGGACACATAAATTCTTATCAGATTCAAAATCGCCACATGACTTATTACAAGCGAGCCTCGATTGGAACAGACCTTTATCCCGATTTCAATGGCATGGGCGTATCATGTGGTCACATATACAATCTATCGAACAACAAGAATCAGGCTATTTAATGCTCCATGATTTTAGCATTCGTTCACATCGATTTAAATTCGAAATACGAACAGCCTGGATTTGGTCGGGCAGCTATGATACCCGATTATATGCCTATGAACCAAGTTTACCCTTCTCATTCCTACTACCAGCCTATTATGACCCTAGCACAAGAAACCTATTATTGATTGAATATAAAGGTGAAAACAAAATATCTGTTGCCCTTAAAATAGCAAGAACCGATTACTTCCAAAAAGAGGTAATCGGTTCCGGATTAGATGCCATCGCAGCATCGCACAAAACAGATATTGCGCTACAAATAGCTTATATTCCTTAAACGATCGCTTGGCGAACTTTTAATAATTTTTCCAATAAACCTTCCAACTGATCCAATGGAAGCATATTCGCTCCATCAGATTTCGCAATCGATGGATTCGGGTGTGTTTCAATAAATAATCCATCCGCTCCTACCGCAATAGCAGCTTTCGCAATGGTTTCAATCAAGGCTGGTTGGCCTCCGGTAACCCCACTCCCCTGATTAGGGCGTTGCAAAGAGTGCGTGCAATCCATGATCACAGGTACTCCAAAATTCGACATTTCAGGCAGATTGCGATAATCAACCACAAGATCCCCATAGCCAAAAGAATTTCCGCGATCAGTCAAATAAACCTGAGCTAGTGGATTTTCATGCATCACCTTTTCTACTGCGAATTTCATCGAAGCACCCGACATAAATTGCCCCTTCTTGATATTAACAGCCTTTCCAGTTTGGGCAGCAGCAGCTAATAAATCGGTCTGCCGACATAAAAAAGCCGGAATTTGCAATACATCTACATAAGCTGCAGCCATCGCCGCCTCTGCACTTTCGTGAATATCAGTCACCGTGGGTAAATCAAAATGTGTTCCTACTTCTTTCAAAATCTCCAAGGCTTTAATATCCCCAATTCCTGTAAATGAGTCAATCTTAGTTCGGTTTGCTTTCCGATATGAACCTTTGAATATGTACGGAATCCCCATGGATTTCGTGATGCCATCAATGCGTTCAGCAATCTCAAATGCCAAATCTCTACTTTCAATCGCACAACTTCCTGCCATCAAAAAGAATGGTCCTTTTCCTAAATTTTCTAACGTGGGTAAAGTCATATTATAAGATGTTTACTTCGGTCTCTAATACGACACCAAATTTTTCTAAAATCGATTTTTTAATTTGCTCTGAGAGCGTTTGTATTTCTGCACCTTTGGCATGGCCATAATTGACCAACACTAAGGCTTGTTTGGCATGCACACCCGCATCACCCGACCGATAGCCTTTCCATCCTGCTTGCTCAATCAACCAACCCGCTGGAAATTTAATATCGGTACTCCCTTCAACTGGATAATGAGGGATGTTGGGGTATTCAGCAATTAATCGAGCGGCAGCATCCGCAGATATCGTAGGATTTTTAAAGAAACTCCCCGAATTACCAATTTCCTTCGGGTCGGGTAATTTGCTTTGGCGAATTTCAATTACCGCATTCGCGACATCACTAATTCCAGGATTTGAAATACCTTTCTCAGCTAAAACAGACTGAATCGCACCATAAGACGTTTGTGCTTGAACCTGCTTATTTAAACGAAAGCAAACGGCAGTAATCAAATATTGTCCTTTTCCTGCATGCTTAAAATAACTCTCCCGATACCCAAAAGCACAACGTGCAGCATCAAATCGCTCCATTTGCATGGTCGTTAAATTCAAGGCATCCAAATGATCAAATGTATCCTTGATTTCTACTCCATAAGCACCAATATTCTGCATAGGTGCCGCACCAACCGTTCCTGGGATCAATGACATATTTTCGATGCCAGCCCATTGATGATCCACCGCATAACAGACAAAATCATGCCAAACAACACCAGCTCCGGCCTTCACCCAAATGTGATCTGCATCCTCTTCCAGCACTTCAATTCCCAGCATTTGAATTTTAACAACCAAGGCATCGATGTCTTGTGTCAACAACAAATTACTGCCCCCACCTAAAAAAAGGTGCTTGACATGACCATAATTCCCAGCTTGAACGAGTTCGATGTATTCCTGCAAATGATTGATTTCCACAAAAAAACGTGCAGAAACATCTATGCCAAATGTATTATAAGGCAGCATGGAGACGTTTTCCAACACACGTGGAGCCGATTTAACCAAGGGCATATTAAGTAAGTTTGGTCGATAAAAATTCTTGTAACGATGGCACGTCAGTCTTCAGAAGATTTTGATTACTTCCTTCCCAAACCTTTTTCCCATCCTTCAAAAACATAATGTATTCACCCATCCGCATCACAGAATTCATATCATGCGAAATTACGATGGTTGTAATGTTAAACTCTTTGGTAATTTCTTGAATCAATAAGTCAATTTTTACAGCCGTTAACGGATCCAAACCGGAATTCGGCTCATCGCAAAAAAGGTATTTGGGATTCATGACAATCGCCCGAGCAATACCTACTCGCTTCTTCATTCCACCGGAAATATCAGAAGGCATTTGGTGAGCCGCAGCTTCTAAACCTACGCGTTGTAAGCACATCATTGCCCGCGCATTTTTCTCTTCTACGGATTGCGATGTCAGCGTGTCCAACGGGAATCGTACATTTTCCAAAACCGTTTTTGAATCAAACAATGCACCTCCTTGAAATAAAACGCCCATTTCGCGACGAATCGCTTTTACAGTTTCTTGATCGGCTTGTAAAAAATCCCTACCGTCATAAAGAACTTGCCCTTTTTCAGGTTTTAAGATTCCAATCATACACTTTAACAGCACACTCTTACCGGTTCCACTTCCACCAATCACCATGTTGATTTTCCCCGGCTGAAAACTACTATCAATGCCATCTAAAACAACTCGACCGTCAAATTCCTTGTGTATGTGTTTCAACTGAATCATATTCAAAATTAGCTATATTTTACGGAAAAACGGCATGTGAATTTTGATTTTAAAAGCAAAGAAATGTGTACCTTGTCGCTTCTAAATAACAAACGTATGCTATTCATTATTCTCGGTGCATTATTATTTTTGGCTAGCAAAGCCATCGACAATCCAAATCTAGTTTTTGTCAAATTTGCTTCTCCTTTACGAAAAGCTGCAATCGTTTTAATCATTTTGGGAATTAGCAGCTCGACAATCAAGCAAATTGATGCAGGGGAAGTTGGGGTTCAAAGTGTATTCGGTAAAGTTTCCGAGCGAACCTTATCATCAGGATTAAACTTCGTAAACCCACTTGCAAGTGTAACAGTCTTTGATGCCAAAACCCAAAATTATACCATGTCGGCTGTACACGACGAGGGCGACCGCGAAGGTGATGACGCTATCCGCGTATTAACCGCAGATGGTTTGGAGGTGGTTGTAGATTTAACAGTATTGTATCGAATCCTACCTTCACAAGCTCCAACGATCTTAAAGGAAATTGGCCCAGATTACAAAGACAAAGTTGTGCGTCCAATCACAAGAACCATGATTCGCGACAATGCCGTTTATTACGATGCTGTGGCACTATATTCATTGAAACGCAATGAATTCCAAACACGCATCTACAAAGACATTGAGAGCAATTTCAAAAAGCGAGGCTTAGTATTGGAGCAACTATTGATTCGAAATATCAATCTACCCAATTCAGTTAAGCAAACCATCGAGTCCAAAATCAATGCTGAGCAGGACGCTCAGAAAATGCAATTCGTTCTATTGAAAGAAAAGCAAGAAGCAGAACGTAAGCGCGTAGAAGCTCAAGGAATCGCAGATTACCAGAAAATCTTGTCGACCGGATTAAGCGACAAACAATTGCAATATGAATCCATCATAGCACAAAAAGAAATTGCTAAATCGCCGAATACCAAAGTCATCATCATGGGAAACAAATCAACTCCCATCATTTTAGGCAATAACTAATAAAAAATGCTCCGATTAATTCGGAGCTTTTTTTTATTTCTTCAAAATGGTATGCCCCATTTTATCTCGCTTCGTTTTCAAATAAGCTTCATTATGTGGATTGGATTGAATTTCTATCGGCAAAGATTCAACAATCTCTAATCCATAGCCAAGTAATCCCGCACGTTTTTTAGGATTATTCGATATCAACTTGATTTTACGAATCCCTAAATCACGTAAAATTTGAGCTCCTACGCCATAATCACGTTCATCCATGGCAAAACCTAATTCAAGATTAGCCTCAACCGTATCGCGTCCCTGCTCTTGCAATTTGTAGGCCTTCAATTTATTCAAAAGTCCAATACCTCTACCTTCCTGGAACATGTATAAAACAACGCCCTTTCCTGCCGTCTCCACCATCTCCATAGCTTTATGCAATTGGCCACCGCAGTCACACCTACAAGAACCAAAAATATCACCTGTCACGCAAGAACTATGTACCCGAACCATCACAGGCTCATCAGCATCCCAAGTACCTTTGATTAAGGCTATATGTGTATCCCCTGTATTTTTTTGCTTGTAAGCGATCAAATCAAAATGCCCCCATTCGGTAGGCATATCTACTCCAATTTCACGCTGAATCAAGGACTCCGTTGCTAAACGGTATTCAATCAAATCCTTAATTGTCACTAATTTTAAATCAAATTTATCCGCAATTCGGCGTAAATCCGCCAAGCGAGCCATGCTACCGTCCTCGTTTAATACTTCGATTAATACCCCAGAAGGCTTGAAGCCTGCTAATTTGGCAAAATCCATCGAAGCCTCTGTATGGCCGGTACGACGTAAAACGCCCTCAGTACGACTTTTCAATGGAAAAATATGACCCGGTCGACCTAAATCACTCGGACGAGTTGACGAATCCACCAAAGCCTGAATGGTCTTTGAACGATCCTGTGCCGAAATACCCGTGGTACAACCATGACCTAACAAATCTACAGATACGGTAAAAGGAGTTTCGTGCGATGTGGTATTTTGATCAACCATCATTTCAAGGCCCAATTCAATGCATCGCTCATTTGTCAATGACACACACATCAAACCTCTAGCCTCACGAATCATGAAATTAACAATCTCTGGAGTGATTGCTTCTGAAGCGCAAATCAAATCGCCCTCATTTTCTCGATTCTCATCATCTGCTACGATAATCATTTTTCCCTGGCGAATATCTTCAATGGCATCTTCAATACGATCTAAACGTATACTTTCCTCCTGCATAATTAATGTGTATTTTGTAACGAAAACACAAAGGTAAGCAGAAATAGTTCCCATTTTAGCTACCTTTGTAAGATAATATCACAGAATCTCACATGTCGATTGAAGCTAAAAATCTGAGCAAGCAATATGGTGCACAAATCGCCGTCAATTCACTTAACTTTAGCGCGCAATTGGGTGAGATAGTTGGCTTTCTAGGACCCAATGGTGCTGGAAAATCAACAAGCCTCAAAATGCTCGTTGGCCTCATACAACCTTCTTCCGGAGAAGCTTACATCGCAGGCAACCGAGTTAACACAGATTCTATCGAACTGAAAAAGCAAATTGGGTATTTGGCAGAAGATAATCCTGTCTACTCGGAAATGTATGTCAAAGAGTTCCTTTCTTTTATTGCGTCTATTCATCAAATTCCACAAGACAGAATTCAAGAGGTAATCCAACTAACAGGTTTAACGCTCGAACAAAACAAAAAAATACATACGCTTTCGAAAGGATACCAACAACGCGTTGGGATAGCTCAGGCAATTTTACATAATCCTTCCATTTTAATTTTGGATGAACCCACGAGTGGTTTAGATCCCAATCAGATGGAAGAAATCCGTGCTTTAATTCTGTCCTTAAAACCGGGTCGAACGATTTTATTTTCGAGCCATATATTAAGTGAAGTTGAAGCTATTTGTGACCGATTATTGATTATTAACCACGGGGTGTTGCAAGCAGATTGTAGCATGGAAGAAGCCAAAGCCTTTCCCGGTGGAATCAGCCAATTGTTCCAAGAAAAGACTAAATCGAAATAGAGAAATCATCTGCATCGAGATGTGCAGGGAATTTTTCACGAAAATCCTTCAATGCTTGAAAGGATAGCGTTTGGGTTTGAATTGAAACATTCGACGACAAAGGCAATAAATCTTCACCTTTGAACGAGACAATACTCGAAGCTCCTTCATATTCCAATTGATTGCCATCAATCCCAACCCGATTGACTCCTACGACATAAGCGAGATTTTCAATAGCACGCGCACGTAATAAACTAGACCAGGCATGTGTTCGTGCCGCGGGCCAATTGGCTACATAGATAGCCAAATCATATTTCAACTGAACATTTCGCGACCACACAGGAAAACGTAAATCGTAACAGATAAAAGGAGCAATCAACCAAGACTTATAGGATATCAAACATAATGCATTTCCAGCCGTATAAAATGCTTCTTCATTGCCCATACGAAACAAATGTCTTTTATCATACGAATCGATTTGACCCGAAGGATGAACAGCCAATAAACGGTTATAATATTGACCAGATTCCTTGATTTTAAGACTGCCTATTAACAATACTTGTAAACGAGAGGCTTGCAATTTCATCCACTGTACCGTGGGTCCTGAGGCCATTTCAGCACCAACAGCAGACATACTAAAGCCGGTACTGAACATTTCAGGCAGAATAATGATATCCGTAAGGCCCTGCAAATCTTGGATAGATTCTTCCAATTGCGCGCAATTGGCAATGGGATCTTCCCAAACCAAATCGGCTTGTACATAACTAACCCGTAAATCTTGATTCAGGGTAGACATGATAATATCACTATTTATTTAGCAATATAAGAATAATAGATTCGAATTTTAGACTTCAACGCGTTCAAAGGCACGAAGCGAGCTGACTCACTCATCATCTTTGTATAACCAGTTGAACTCGCAGAAATAGATGGAGTAACTAGGAATCCCAAATTATTTTTCCGCCCATTTAAAATGGATTGTAGTTCAGTCGTAATATTAAACGTGAATGCGTTTAGCGCTGAATTATAATTCGCTGTTTGGATACCTGCGCCACCTTCCGATTGAACATAACCTAAACCATACGAATTTCGAATAGGTCGGTTATTGGCATCAACCGAAAGTAAAGTTAATTGGCTTAATGTCTGATTTAAGTCTACACCATCAACAGCTTCTAATACCAATTCCGCTTTGTTAACCGCAATGTTCCGATTACCCTTCAGGTTCATCAACGTTGGGAAATCCAATTTTGTCACCAAACCTGACCCTGATTGAACATAGGTCACTTGGCCAGTAGTTGATGCAGGAATACTATTACCCGACTTCGTCAGATTAGCTAAAACACCGTTACGACTTACTTTAAATTGATTAAAGCGCGCATGTACTTCGGTCATCATGGCACTAGACAAACTGAAGTAATAGTTTACGGAATATTTCGTCGTATCATTCGGGTTATGCCAATGCAATGTCATGCGAGAATATGCTGGCGAAAATCCAATTAATGCCGATTTTGCAGTGGTTGAGGACTTCATCATCAAACCCGGAAATGATGCCCGAAATGTAGGTCCACCTCCCGCTAAGGTTTTGTCGGAATATTTAGCCAACAACTCACTTCCCAAGGTATTTGACATCTTAAAATGCAAGGTGTCTAATTTCAATGAATCTCCATTAAATGCTTTAGAGCGAATAGGACGTGGGCGAAACGAATGTGATCCCACAACTGTCGTTTGAGCAGCGACAGAGTTCGTATTGGCAAAATAATCCGTTGACAAACTTAAACTGTCTTTCAACTTATACACTTGTAGCGTTTGTAATTGATTTGTGTCTCCTTGAAAGCTTTTGTAAACCAAATGCATTTTCAATGAATCTATGATAGATACATTTTTTGCCAACAATGAATCTGCATTAGCAATTTGAGTGAACACCGTTGACTCAAATGTTCCTAACACGGGATGATTAAAAGACCCCAATAAAAACGTATTATTACCTCCCGTATGAATAGAATCCATTAACACAGTGCTTGAATTCACACGTAGGGAGTCGGTAAAATTAAGGCCAACTTCAACGCTAAAAAGATCAGCGCCGATTTCTTTTGGCGTATCACAAGAAGCAAGAAAAAGGGAAACAATTCCCAACCATTTAATTGCCGGCCAATTCAATGTATGTTTTTTCGAAGAAATCGAGGTCATTATCGGCAATATTTTGGAAGGTTTTATCTTGAAATTCATCAATAATCGGTTGGATACGGGTATTATCCGCATTTTCTAAAGAAACAATTTTGTCGGCAAATTCAGCACCCAATTTAATAAAGGCACCATAGTTTGCACCATCTAAACTAGACAAATGTGCATCATCCATGTCGCCAATTTTCACTTTTTCTTTCAAGTCGTCCACTGAGAACGTAAAATCGAAGCTAGTATTGTGAGGTGAAAAAATTGTTTTGGAATCTTTAAAAATTGGGTGATTCCGGTAATAAGAAGAAATATACAATGGAACAAAACTTGACATCCAATCATTACAATGAATGACGTCAGGTGACCATCCTAATTTAATTACAGTCTCTAAGGCACCCTTACAGAAGAATATAGCACGCTCGTGGTTATCCGCATAAAATGCATCTTCCTTGTCCGTTAGCACATATTTCCGTTGGAAATAATCCTCATTATCAATGAAATAAACTTGCAATTTCGCAGCTGGAATACTCGCAACTTTGATTGTCAAAGGCTTTTCCTCATCGCCCATCGGAATCGTAATTCCTGATAAACGAACCACTTCATGCAAACGGTTTTTACGTTCATTAATCGACCCAAAACGGGGAACCAAAATTCGAATTTCCATCCCACGCTCTTGCATCGCTGTCGGTAACGCGCGAACAAAATCAGCTATTTTGGATGTATTGAGGAAAGGATCAACCTCGCTGGAAACGTAAAGAATACGCAATTTAGACATGCTAAAATTAGTTAGGGGAATTTATCCCAAAAAACAAATGCAAAAATATAAAAAATTAAGCACAATTCCGCACATTTATTAATTAAAGGTCTTTATTTTGCCTATTGAATTAAACTGATTCCACGATTAGATGATCAAAGCCCTTATTAAATATAGCATTTCAACTTTGCTAGCTGCGGGCCTATTGTATTGGGCCTTTTCAAAAAGCGATTTACATTGGGCGGATATTTATCAGACTGCGCAAACAGCAAACTATCAATGGATTATTGTTTCCATTATCATCGCCATGATTTCGCATCTGCTCCGTGCTTTACGCTGGGAGCAACTACTGGGAGCTATGCAATATAGACCTGGTACCACGCGTACCCTATCAGCAGTATTGATTGGCTATTTCGCTAACTTCATCGTCCCCCGCATGGGTGAAGTTTCACGCTGTGGATCCTTACAAAAAACCGCGAACATTCCTTTTGAAAAATCATTTGGCACTGTGATCACCGAAAGAATCGTTGACCTTCTAGGCCTCGCCGCGTTAGTTGGCCTAACCTTTATCGTCGAATGGAAGCCGATCCAACAATTCCTTTTCCCCAACTTCCACCTCCCCCCTACAATCTTATTAGCGGGATTAGGCGCAGGCGGGATTGCTTTTTTAGGTTTAATTTGGATTCTTCGCGACCGACTACGCGTTCGTTGGGAGCACTTTGCATCGACCAACAAAGTAGGCCAATTATTGCAAGGCTGGTTCGTTGGAATTTTGAGTATCAAAGAAGTTGAAAATCCCTCCAAATTCATCTTGTACACGATTTTAATCTGGGTTGCCTATTTCGCAAACACTTACACGCTGCTGTTAGCTTTCCCGATTAGCGCAAGCTTAAGTTTATCAGCTGGATTAACGGTTTTGGTTATGGGCACCTTTGGTATGGCCACTCCTACGCAAGGCGGAATCGGTGCTTACCATAGTTTAGTCGCATCTACGCTAAGTTTTTACCTAATCCCCTTAAAAGACGCAACCGTATTGGCGACGTTTTTTCATGGAACCCAAATGGCGACGATCTTGTTATTTGGCGGATTAAGTTTTATTATCACCTTTTTCTTACCACAAAAAAATGCAGGAATCGAGTCATAAAATTTGCACATTAGCTGAGGCAAAATCGAGGCGAAGCATTTGGAAACAGGAAAGCCAACAAGTCGTTTTTACCAATGGCTGTTTTGACATTCTCCATTTAGGACATGTGGATTATCTTGAAAAAGCACGCCAAACAGGCACAAAAATGATTGTTGGCGTAAATGCGGATAGCTCTGTTCGCCAACTGAAAGGACCATCGCGACCAGTCAACAATGAATATGCCCGTGCTCGAATTTTGGCAGCGCTTGAATTTGTTGATCTTGTCATCATTTTTGAGGAAGAAACACCATTGAATCTGATTAATGAATTACTACCAGATATCTTGGTAAAAGGAGACGACTATTCGATTGAAACCATCGTAGGTGCCAAAGAGGTCATCGCCCATGGCGGAAAAGTAACAACGATTCCACTGGTACCGACATATTCAACAACTAACATTATTCAAAAACTAAAAAATTAAGACCATGATTATTGCTATTATTTTTGGTGTCATCGGAATGCTTATTTCGTGGCGTTTAAAATCAAAATTCAAAACTTATTCAGAAACAGCCTTACAAAGTAATTTGTCAGGCCAAGAAATTGCGGAACGCATGTTGGCCGACCACGGCATCCACGACGTGCGCGTGATTTCAGTGGAAGGACAACTAACCGACCATTATAATCCGGCAGATAAGACAGTTAACTTAAGTCATGATGTATATTATGGCCGAAATGCAGCCGCAGCGGCTGTTTCGTCGCACGAATGCGGACATGCAGTCCAACATGCTAAAGCATATAGTTTTCTACAATTTCGCAGTGCGATGGTTCCCATGTTGAATATTGCGAATGGTTTCATGCCTCTTTTATTGATGGCTGGAATGATGCTCTTATATTCTACAGGAAACTCTACTGTCTTGGCTATTGGTGTAGCTTTATTTGCTTTAGCGACACTCTTTAGCTTTGTCACTCTACCTGTCGAATTTGATGCTTCTAACCGAGCTTTGGCCTGGATTAAGGCGAATAATATTGTTACTCCTGCCGAATATGAACTATCTAAAGATGCACTTTGGTGGGCAGCGATGACCTATGTAGTTGCAGCATTAGGCATGTTGGCACAATTGCTTTATTATCTGAATTTGATGGGTGGTAGGAGAAGTGATGACTAATGAATTAAGAGGTAAGAGGTAAGAGTGAAGAGTGAAGAGTTAAGAACTGAGAGTTAAGGATAGCCTGCGAAATTCGTAGGCTTTTCTTTTTATACCAATACATCAACCTCTTAATTCTTAATTCTTATTTCTAAACTCTTACC
>CALLKB010000014.1 GCA_938008575.1 uncultured Cytophagaceae bacterium
ACCAATGTGGTGATTAGACCCTATCAGCCACTGCAATTTGATCCTTCTTTGGCTGCACTCCATTATGGACAGTCTATTTTCGAGGGTGTTAAAGCCTATAAAAGCAATGGGGGTGAAGTAAATATTTTTAGACCCCAAGATAATTTTAGACGATTTAATATTTCTGCTGCGCGCATGTGCATGCCTGCAGTGCCTGAAAATATTTTTTTAGAAGGTATGCGTCAGTTAATTGATATCGATAGGGATTGGATTCCTGCTTTAGCTGATCATTCTTTGTATATCAGACCATTTATGTTTGCTACGGATGAATATGTAGGGGTAACTCCTTCGACGACCTATAAGTTTATTATTTTCCTTTGTCCAGTTGGTTCTTACTATGCTAAGCCATTGCGCGTGCGGGTGGAAACAGAATACATTCGTGCGGCGAAAGGCGGCGTCGGTTTTGCTAAGAACGCGGGTAATTATGGGGGATCTTTGTTTGCCACGCAAAATGCCAATAAGGATGGATATGATCAAATCATTTGGACAGACGCGGCTACGCATCAATATGTTGAGGAAGCTGGTACAATGAACTTGATGTTTGTTATCAACGGGGCTTTAGTTACAGCCGCTACGGGTGATACGATTTTAGATGGAGTAACTCGCAAATCAGTCTTGCAAATTGCAAAAGATTGGGGGATGGAAGTGCAGGAGCGCCAATTGGCAGTGAAGGAATTAATCGAAGGAATCCAAAATGGTTCAGTGACCGAGGCATTTGGAGCAGGAACGGCTGCTGTGATTGCACCAATTGCAACGATCGGTTTTGAGGGAAAAGATTACAACTTGCCGGAACGCAAAGATTCTGATTTTTCGGTACGTGTGTACAATGAAATTAATCAAATCCGTTTAGGCGAAATTCCTGATACCCGCAACTGGGTTTGGAAAGTTTAAGACTTTGCCTTTAACACAATTTTAATGCCTGGGTCCTTGGATGTACTTACATCTTCCATTTCGACCTGGGTATTTTTATTTTGGGTCCAAGTTGTCTTCTTTCCAGTAGATTTAGATGCACCAAATTTTACATCGAAATATTCCTTGATGCCTTTTTGTAATTCGCTCACCTGCGCATTTTCTTCTACGTAGATGTCTAAATCGATTTCTGATAATTGGCCTTGTGCGTTTGGTAAATAGCTGATGTCAACAAAATTCAAATCGCTGTCATCAAAATACAGGGAATAAGATTTTCCGGATTTAGGCTGGCTTTCGGCTAATTCCGCCGACTCCTTGATTTGCGAAATATCGATTCCCCAATTTATATTACGAATTAGGAGTGAGTCGCTTAATGTCATTTGCTTGACCCAGTCATGACTTGCATTCCATGCCTCTTTAATTTTAATTTGTTCCGGGGCGCCACTTATTTGCTCATTTTCAGCAGAGGAACTGTCTTTGTTACATGAATAAAGACTTGTAGCTGCAAGGAATAACAAAAAGTAGATCGAGCGGATTTTCATGATGGATTGGGCTTATCATTTCAAAAATAAATAAATTCAGGGTGGCTTGAATCATTCTATTGAAAAATATTCTTATTTTTGGAATTAGGAATATGAATTCATGCGCTTTCGCATAACGATATTTAAGATTATTAGTGGTTAGGTATTTTAAAAAGAAGCCGGTCTGTGACTGGTTTTTTTTTTGCCTAAAATTCCCGACCAATACTCACAACCATACCTGTTTTTCCGCCATTGATGACCGGAAAGCCTACCTTGCATACAAAGTTGTAATAGGTGACAAAATCAAATCCTAATCCCGTGCCAAAAAGCCATTGATTCGTACTGTTGTGCGTTTCTTTGTTTGAATTATACACATAACCCAAATCCATAAAAGCGGTTGGGTAAACCGCAATCGGCATCTGATTAAATTGTTTATATTTAATGAATGGGAGTTTCAATATCGTTGAAACTAATTGAAATTTCGCCGTATTACGCCAAAGAAAAAAGTTCGTCCCATCAATCACATTTAATTCATATCCACGAACAAGGTCGTTGCCATATCCGAGTCCTCGCGTATTAGCATAAGGAATAAATCCGTCTCTGCTGATTTTAGTCTTGACTTGGCTAGCTAAAAAGAAACGACTACCTAAGTCAAAAAAGAAAGCTGCCGCGGCACTTGCCTCCCAAAAGTCGACCTGATCACTGGGGAGTAGGCCATATTTTGTAAAACTAACATCAATCTTTCTGCCGCGTAATGGATAGGTAACAAAATCTCGAAAGTCGTAGGAAAAGGCATAGCCAATTTGCGCATAGTTTTGCTCTTTCCGACCCGCGCCAAAATAAGCTGGATTTAATTTTGCTATGGTGTCCGAAATGATGGAATGGTTGTATTTAAATTCAAGTGTTTGGAAATCATAAAAGCGAAACCGCTTTCTGAATTGTATTCCACCTGTCCATTTTTCACGTAAAATGGCGTTGCTTTGAATGTAAGTTAGGGTGTCTTGGTTTGTCTTGTAAGCTAAATTTTTCTGCGTGCTGTAAGCTAAGTTAACAGTCATGCCCAAGGTTTTTTGGGGGTCTAAATAGGGGTTTTGATAGGATATTTCAAGTTTGTCCGTAAATCCTGTCTCAGCCTTAATGACGACTTTTTCATTCCGCCCCATAAAATTATTGTGCAAAAAATGCAGTCCATAAATGGCTCGGTCAAAATCATGCCCTTGTGACCACCAATCATTTAAATTGCGGTCGGCCAACTGGAATATGGGATATGCCAAGACATACCACTGTTCCAAACACTCATAATTGATTGACAAATTGCCGTTTGGTAATTGATGGTAATCCGATTTAACCCAAATGAACAGATTCGTGTTCATCAGTTTCCGCCGATTGAATTCGATGCGTTCATTTAAATCTTGAATGCTTAAAGAATCTTTCTCTTGAAAGTCGAGTTCGCGGCGTAATATGTTCTCGCGAGTTTTCTCATTCCCGACAAAATGAATGGAATCAATGCGCATCGATTGTCCCAAGCTAAAATAGCAAGGGAGCAATAAGCAAACTAACAAGGTGAGAGACTGAAAACGCATTCTCTCAAGTTACAAAAAAGGCGTAGAAATCAGGTTAACTTATTCGAAAATGATTGTTTGTTTCGCTTGGTACCATGATTCAATTCGATCTTCTACGTTCTTTTCTATCTGCATGCGGCGAATTTTTAAGGTTGGAGTCAAGCATGCATTTTCGACTGTCCAAGGCTCTCTAATAACGATGAGCTTCTTTAGATATTCATATTTTTTGAATAAAGGATTCGTTTCATTAAGTAGTTTTTCTAGCGCACTAACGAGCTCTTGCTGTGGTAGTTCGCTCGATTGTTGGCTAAGTAATACCAAACCCAAAGGTTGAGGTAAATTTACGCCTACGACACAGGCAACTTCGATGAGCTCATGTAATGATAAGGCATTTTCAATAGGAGCAGGAGAAACGTATTGTCCTTTGGCCGTTTTGAAATTGTCTTTAACTCGGCCTACGATCGACAGGTAGTTTTCGGAATCGAGTTGACCCATGTCGCCCGTTTTTAGCCATTCTCCATCGAAAAGCGCATCGGTTTGTTCTTGGTTTTTATAATAGCCCAAACAGTTATAATCTGCTTTCATTTGGATCTCTCCCGTTTCAGGATCGATGCGCGTTGTGCATTGGTCATGTACACGTCCCACGGTTCCCAATTTGATTTTATGTCGGGGAGTAAGGCTATTCAACCCTAGGTTTTCCGTCATGCCATAAGCTTCTTGAATGTAAAGGCCGATGGACTGAAACCAGGCTGTTAATTCCTGAGGCATGGGTGCAGCTCCGGTAACCACCATGCAGGTTTGATCTAGTCCTAAACCTTTCTGAATCTTCTTTTGAATGATGTTTTTAACGATGGGGATTGAAAGTAAAAGGCTTAATTTTTTCTGTCCGCCGATTTTATTCAAGATTCCCTCTTTGAATTTCGCCCAAATTCGTGGTACGGCTAAGAAGTGACTTGGACGCGCTTGTAAAAGGTTTTGTTGGAATGTATCCAGGCTTTCAACAAAGTAAATGGTTCCACCTGCTGCGGTACACGCAAACTCAACAAAATTCCGTTCTGCAATATGGCATAAAGGCAAATAGGAAATAAACCGAGTATTAGGTCTGTCGAGGTAGGCAATTTCCCGAGCTAAGTTTAGTGCTTGAGAAATAGAGCCGTTTGTGATCATGACGCCTTTGGGTACCCCAGTTGTGCCTGATGTATAAATTATGGTTGCTAAGGCATCCTTTTGGGGTAAAACAGGTTCTAGTTTTTGAATAGGATTAGCCAGTATATCATTCCATGCTAGGCCTTTTTTGCAGGGGCTGTCGGGTGTGAATATAATCTGAACAGAATCCGGGATACCTTTTTGGATTTCGTCCCAGTTGTCCAGTTTGCCTACAATCAAAATTTGGCAATCGGAATGAACCAAGACGTGATTCAGTTGCTCACTTGTTAACGTCGCATAAAATGGAACTGAAATCGCACCGGCGTAGGAAATGGCTAAGTCGGCCAACATCCAATGCGCACTGTTTTTTGCTAGAATTCCAATGTGCTGAGGAATTTCTCTGTTTAATTGTTGGTTGAGGTATGAACCAATATGTTCTACAATCCGGAGGGATTCTTGGTAGGAATAATCCGTATAAGTTCCAGCTACAGGCTGCTTTAAATAGATGTTTTCGGGTGTGTTTGTGGCCCAGTGAATGAAGTTCTCTAGGTTGCTTTGGTAAGTTTCAATCAAGGTTTATGCGAGGTTAATCCTTAAAAATAAAACTTAATTCTTTGATTTCATAGGATTCTGTGCCTAGGTTTCGTTCAATCTCGACTAGACCTTGCTCGTTGACCCGTACTATTTTACCTTCAAATATTCCATTTTTGTCTTCAAAGCTATGCCATGCTTCTTTCCGAAAAAGCTTTTCGTGATAGGTGTCATCGATGGAAATGAACCCTTGGTTCGCAAATGTTTCATACTGATTTTCTATTCCGAAAGCGATGTGTTTGTAGATTTCAGCGATGTCGATCGCTTGTGGATTTTGCGTCCATTGTCGTAAGGAGGTAGCTCGTAAGCCTTCGAAATCTAATTGGTTGATATTCAGGCCTATGCCAACAATCGAGAAGGCCCATTTGCCAGCCTGGAAATTACTTTCGATAAGAATTCCACCTAATTTTTTGCCATCGAGGTAGATGTCGTTTGGCCATTTTATTTCGAGTGGTAAACTTTCGCCTAGGGTGTCAGATGCCCATTGTTGGAGCCCGATTAAAATCCCATTCGCAATCGCTTTGCTTAGGTAAAACTGCGCTTGGAGTAATTCGTGATTGGGCTTGAGTAAAAAGGAAACCAATAAATTTTGATTGGGTTGTGCGTGCCACTGGTTGCCACGTTGTCCTTTGCCTGCTGTTTGGTGGCCTGCAATCCATGCAAAACCCTCTTCAATATCAGCCGAAAGGGCTTCCTGAAAGCCCAATGCATTCGTGGAATCACAATGATCCATATATTTTGATAATTTGCCCACGAAGCGGGTAGCGGCTTGGTAATTGTTCAAAATTTCTTCGTAATTTTAGGTTTACAAGAAACAAATTTAAATTTTTATTCGTTAATCGAGATGTTAACGCATTCGATTATTCGATTTTAGACAAACATATGAGCAAAAGCACAAAGAAGACAGCAGTAGAGGCATCAGAACAATTAGCGCAATGGGTGGTGAAAGGGATGCAAGAGAAGAAGGCTCAAGATATCGTTGTGATGGATATGCGCGGAGTTGCGAATGCATTTACTGATTTTTTTGTGATTGCATCAGGTACATCAGATACTCAAATTGAGGCGATTGCGGATTCTGTGGACAAGGAAGTGTGGGAGTCAGGTAAAATTCATGTACATGCGATGGAGGGTAAGGCCAATCGGGAGTGGATCTTGATGGATTATTATGATGTGATTGTGCACGTATTTTTGAAAGATAAGCGTGATTTTTTCAAATTAGAGGAGCTTTGGGGAGACGCGAAGTTTACGCACATTTCAGAGGAATAATTCTCAAATCGAACTTTTTTAGGTATCCTCATTGTTAATAGCCCAAACAAATTATTCTAATGGCAAAACAAGGTAACAGTAAAAACACCAAGCGTTCAGGAATTCAACCACGTCTGCCGAAAAAGCCGGCTGGGGGAATGCAAAGTTGGATGATTATTGGGTTGGTGATCGCAATGGTGAGTATGTTTTTCTTTACAAAACAACGCACGTTGCAAGAGATTAATCAAGGTCAATTTGAGGCCATGGTGATTCAAAAAGAAGTTCAGTCGGTTGTGATTGTCAACGATAAATTGGTGGAAGTTAGTCTAAAGCCCAATTTTGTCGCAAAATATTTCAAGAATTCGCCTCCGGGTTTAGTGTCCGTAAAGCAAGGGCCCCATTTTGAATTTCCGATTATTTCCAAAGAAGGTTTCGAGCATTTTTTAGAGGATCGTCAAAAAGATTTTCCGCGTAATGAGCGCATTTTTGCGACGCCTGAAACACGTACAGGGCCAT
>CALLKB010000015.1 GCA_938008575.1 uncultured Cytophagaceae bacterium
AGATACAAGGCGGATGTTGTATTACGCGAAATCCAACGAAAATTTCCCAAAAATGCTGTGTTGGTTTTAAGCTCCAAGGAAATTGCCATGAACAAACACGGATATTACGATTGGGGAATTCTGGGATATTCAATAGTAGGCAAGGAAGTGGGTTTGGTATCAACTAAAAAAATTAAAAGCAAAGCCTTGCTTACAAACGTAACATTACATGAATTTGGGCATAGCATCGGACTGCCGCATTGTTCGTCCAAGCTTGCCTGTCTCATGAAAGATGCCCGGGGAAGTGGGGAAAGGATTCGTAAGCAAGGCAAACGCTTATGTAAGCCGTGTAAGGTTTTATTAACCAAAATAAAGCAAGGCGACGAAGGTTTTTTTCGCTTTCTTGATATTTTCAATTAACCTAAAACCTCCTCAAATCCTCCCCCTTACCCTTCCGCTCCAGGTAATTAATCATCGAATTAGCCACTCGGTTAAAGACCGCGTCTTGCATGTCTTCTTTGGCGAAGGCGGCGCTGTTTTCCCTACGGATGTTCATCTTTTCGGCCATGTCCACGGCGTCGAGTGTGGCACCTAGGAAGCTAAATGAGAATTTGCCGCTGGCCTCTTTGGTTTTGATTAAGGCTTGAATTTGGGCTAATGAAAAGAATTTGGAGACGTTCTCGTAGCCATCGGTTAGGATTACGATGATAGCCGTGTCGCCTTCGTTTTCGAGTAATTGGTCAACCCGACTAATGCTTAGGCCGATGCCATCCAATAAGGCCGTGCTACCGTTTGGTCTGTAGTTGATTTGGTCGACATTTGGAAGTAGGTCAACTGGTAAATCAGCATAGCGGATATCTACTTCATCACTAAATACGGTTAAGCCTACACGAATATCCTGGTCAGGGAATTCCTGTGCGATGGCCTTGATTTTTTTGTTTTGAGATTCAAGGCCACTCAAGGTTGATTCCACACAGTCAAACATGGATCCGCTTTGGTCTAATACGAAATGGTAAATGGTTTTTTGCTTTTTCATGGTTTAAGAATTTATGTTTTATATTCATTAATACCCATATTGGAAAAACGTCACCCTGTTTTGTTGAAAAATTTTTATTTCTCAGAATTTAACTAAATTCAAGTCCACAAATATTCCGTTTTGGCACAAACTTCTGTTCCTTCGAATCAATACTACCTTGACCTGTTTAAGGCCAGGTATGAGCGTGCGATTGACCAGATTTATTTGGATCATAAACGCTATTTTATTCATTATTTGGAGCAGTATTATCCGATTTATTCGGATTTGGAATTGATTTATCAAGACGCGGTGATGGTGTTGGTTGAGAAGTTGAGTAAACCTAGTTTTGAACTCCATTGTACGATTCAAACTTACCTGAATGCCATAGGTAAGAACCAATTGTTCAAAATGATTAACCGTGAACCTGAGGTCTCTAGCTTACCTGATGGATTTGATTGTTCAGATTGGTTGGAGGACGTGGAACTCGAGGGCATCAGCCCACATGAAATCGCTATTTTTACGGAGGTTTTTAATAAGATGGCAGCGGCGCGTTCCAAATGTTACCAATTGTTTCAATTGTTTTATTATCAATCGCGTTCAATGCGCGAAATTGCGGATGAATTGGGTTATAGTTCGGAGGCGAATGCACGCCAACAAAAATATAAATGCCTCACGCGCTTGCGGGCACATATCGATAAACTTTTGGACAGATGATGCGACCCATAGATGAATTAATGGCTTATTATGCTGCCCGCCAAATAAAAACGCGCGGAGTTCGCAAACCGCGTTTATCGCCGGAGGCACAGGAATTGAGGACGGAATTTGAAGCCCTCATGGATTCGCTCATGTCGCTGAGTCGTCTGGTTGAGCACTTCGCTGATCGCTTTGCTGAGGCAGATATTACGAAATTGTACGAGTTGTTTCCGCAGGCGGATTTCCAAGTGATGAGGAATAATAATCTGATGAAATCGCCAATCAATGACCTGCTATTTGAGGAGCAAGTTGCTCACTTTACGCGCATGCAGGAGCGGGAGCGTATGCGGAAGCGGTTTAGGGAGCTAGAGGAAAAAGTAATGGATACTTTTGATTTAGCGGATGGTGCGCAAATGGAGCCAAGTCATTCTCAAAAGCCTGAAGTTGCGGAACAAAGCGTTTTAGTGCAAATCCTTATAGGGATGGCCGTGTTCTTTCTTTTGATATACCTGGTAAGGTGGTTGTTGAAATTTTAAAAAGAAATAAAATTACTCACATACCCCGCAATACTTTCACGAGATCTTATCGCCAGGTGATCAACGGGTAATTGAATAAATGTACACTCTCTCA
>CALLKB010000016.1 GCA_938008575.1 uncultured Cytophagaceae bacterium
CTGGCGTAAAAGAAGTCCGTGAAACACTCGAATTAGCGAAGAAAAACCGCATGTTCGAGGCGCAATCACCTATTCTTTTCATCGATGAGATTCACCGTTTTTCAAAGTCCCAACAAGACTCCTTGCTAAATGCGGTTGAAAAAGGAATTGTCACTTTGGTGGGAGCAACAACGGAAAATCCATCGTTCGAAGTTATTTCAGCCCTTTTGTCGCGATGTCAAGTATATGTATTGGAGGCACTGAATGATGTGCATTTACGCCAACTCATCGATAAGGCCATTAGCACGGATAAATTATTTGCGAATAAAACCATCACGCTCACGGAAACGGACGCACTATTCCATTTTTCGGGTGGAGATGGTCGCAAATTATTGAATTTATTTGAATTGCTAATCACCACCGAAGGGGCAAATGAAATTGAAGTGACCAATGCACTCGTCACTGAACGCTTACAGAAAAACTTGGCGCAATATGACAAAGATGGCGAACAACATTATGACATCATTTCAGCCTTCATTAAATCCATTCGCGGTTCTGATCCGGATGCGGCTGTTTACTGGTTGGCCCGCATGCTTGCCGGTGGCGAATCCTTGGAATTCATCGGTCGGCGTTTATTGATCTTAGCCTCAGAAGACATCGGTTTAGCCAATCCAAACGCCTTGCTCCTAGCGCAATCTTGCTTCGATTCCATCCGCGTCATTGGAAATCCAGAATCCCGCATTATTTTATCCCAAACGGTGATCTATTTGGCAACATCTCCAAAAAGTAATTCTGCCTATAATGCGATTAATAAAGCCATGGCTTTTGTGGAGCAAACAGGAAATTTACCCGTGCCTTTGCATTTACGCAATGCACCTACGCGTCTCATGAAAGATTTGAATTATGGGGCCGATTATAAATACCCGCATGATTACCCGGGCAATTGGGTGGAGCAAAACTACTTCCCGGAGGTTCCGTCGCGCCCCGTGTTCTACAAACCTTCCGAGCAAGACAAAATTAATCGTGGCACTCCATCAAAATAAGGGCGCCACTTTCGTAGGAAATTTTCACCATCCCATCTTCTCGCGCCTCATTGCTAGAACTTGTCTGAGTCCCAAGCCGTAATACAGGATGGTTCAAATCGTATAATAAACCGGATGATTTTACCTCAAACGCCTCCCCATAAGGCATCAAGGAAATAGGTGTTTTGGCAGGATACCATTTTTCAAACGCAGGGGGTAACAAATAGGAGGTTGAATAATCATCGAAGAAGACAATCTTCATTCGCCGACCGTATCGCACCATCGAATGAAAATTATTCAAGGTATGATCCATGCGCTTTCCGGAAGCCCAAACCACATTCACGGCGGGATAACCTTCGTCCAACAAATATTCAAAAGCCTTTTCTAAATCGGTCAAATTTTGATCCGGTGTATGTACTTTTTTCAAGGGATAATCACTGAAATCAGTGATGTTTGTATGATCAAAATCGCCTAACCAAACATCCACTTTGATGCCCAATGATATCACCCGTTCCAAAGCACCATCCAGGACAAGGACCGTTGGGGACCATTCTAATAATTGATCCAACATATCCATTGAACACGCCTCTCCATTCGCAATGATCAGCGCGGGTTCTTGTTTTTCACGAATGATGTGATGCGAGGACATTAGGCTTTGAAGTCAGATTTACCACCCGATTTTGAAATCAATTTGGTCTCTTTGATGACGATTCCTTTGGAAACTGATTTACACATATCATAAACAGTTAAAGCTGCGACAGAGGCGCCAACTAATGCTTCCATTTCAACACCTGTTTTAGCTTCCAACCGACAAATGCATGTAATCACGATCTGATCTGCGAGCACTTCCGTTTCAAATTTACAGGAATCCAAACCAAGCGGATGACACAAGGGAATCAAATCCGAGGTCTTTTTGGCCGCCATGGTGCCAGCAATGACAGCCGTTTGCAGGATGCTTCCTTTTTTATTTTGCCAACCGGCCGCTTCGAAATGTTGGACGATTTCCGCACCTAAATAAACGATGGATTGCGCCTTTGCTTCGCGCACCGTTTCATTTTTGGAACTTACATCCACCATTCCTGGGGTGCCATCGGATTGTAGGTGTGAAAAATCAATTGACATATACATTTCAAATTTAGCACACGAAAATACGGGAGATTTGGCAATTTTTAGCGAAATTTATCAAATACGTAAACCAACAAACATGATCAGCCCTATTGAAGCGATTGCCCTTTTAAAAAATATAACCATTCCTTTCCGGACTGAAAAATTACCCTTAGCGAAAACCTTGGGCATGAATTTGGCTGAAAAAATTGTTGCGGACCGCGATTTTCCACCATTTGACCGTGTGATGATGGATGGTATTGCCGTGAAAGACATCACCGCTCCAACCTGGAAAATCGAAGGCATTCTATATGCGGGAGAACCCGTAAAAGCGATTAAAAAAATCGATGGTGCCATGGAAATCATGACAGGTGCAACGGCTCCCAAAGGAACGGAAGCGATCATCAAAATTGAAGATTTAAGCATCGAGAAAAAGATTGCCACCTACATAGGTAAAACACCCTTAACAAAGGGTCAATTCATTCATACGCAAGGCATGGATGCCAAAGAAGGGACGATTTTAGTTAAAAAACGCACAAAAATCGGACCTGTGGAAATTGCCATTGCGGCTACAGTTGGCAAAGCTCACATCGAAGTGGAATCAAAACCACATGTGCACATTTTCTCCACAGGTGATGAAATTGTAGGACTTCATGAAACACCTGCGGTACATCAAATTCGGTCATCGAATGTCATGATGATGAAATCTGTCTTGTTATCAAAAGGTTTCAAAGCAAATTCGAGTCATTTACCCGATTCCGAAGAAAAAATCAAAGCCAATATCGATAAGGTCTTAGAATCCAACGACATTATTTTATTGTCGGGCGGAGTCTCTGCTGGTAAAAAAGATTTGATTCCTGCCGTCTTAACGGAAGCTGGTTTCGAAACGATCTTTCATAAAATTGCTCAGAAACCGGGTAAACCGATGTTGGTAGCCACACGCCCCGACGGCAAAGTGGTATTCGCATTCCCAGGAAATCCGATCTCAACCTTGACTTGTTTCTGGGTCTATTTCTTACCTTGGGTATCTGGCGATTTCCCTGAATACACAGAGAAAGAAATCAAGTTTTTACCTAAACCATCCGCAGAATTAGATCAGTGGATTCCGGTTGAAAATGGCGAAACCTTGGCTCATAATGGCTCAGGCGATTTGATCAATTGGTCAAAAGCTGATGGATTAGTTTGGCAAAAAGCAGGGCAAAAAGATACCAAATTGCCATATATCCCACTTAAATAATCGTGTATGGAACTCAAGCTTCATCAATTTGATTTACCGCTCAAACACACCTTTACGATCACACATGAATCGCGTGACGTACAGCCCACACTTATTGTGGAGTTAAGTTGGCACGGCAAAAGCGGATTCGGCGAAGCGACAGAAACCCCCTATTACGGCATCACCATGGAAAAGATGGTGGCACAAGTGGAGAGTATCCGACATTTATTACCTAGCGATATTCTTCCGCACCCGACGGATTTTTGGAAGTTGATTTCCAAAACCTTGTTGGACGACCACCCTTTCGCACTTTGCGCCCTGGATGTAGCCTATTGGGACCTTTGGGGCAAAACACATAATAAAGCGCTACATGAAATTTGGGGATTGGATATCTCCCACAACCCGATTACCGATTATACCATTGGAATTGATACCGTAGATGTCATGGTTTCCAAAATGCGGGAAATGCCCTTTCCTTTATATAAAATCAAACTGGGCACGGATCAAGATTTAGAGATTGTAGAAGCCTTGCGCAAAGAAACCGAAGCAGTTTTTCGGGTGGATGCCAATACCGCTTGGACTCCTGAACAGACGATTTATTTCGCACCGGAATTAAAAAAACTGGGCGTTGAATTTATTGAACAACCCTTAAAGGCCGATAACTGGGAAGGCATGAAGCGCGTTTACCAAGAATCCGCATTGCCCATCATTGCCGATGAGTCTTGTATTTTGGAAGAAGATGTAGCCAAATGCTCCGGATATTTTCATGGAGTTAATATCAAGTTGATGAAATGTGGCGGTCTAACGCCTGCCCTACGAATGATCAAACAAGCGAAAAGTCTTGGCCTGAAAGTCATGGTCGGCTGCATGACCGAATCGACGATCGGTTGTTCAGCCATCGCACAATTATTACCCTTGTTGGATTACGTGGACATGGACGGCTGTTTATTAGTTGACGACCAAATCTCAAAAGGCATTACCATCGATTTTGGCATAGTACATTATGCCAATGCTCCTGGAACGGGTGCACAATTAATTCGTTAGTATGTCGTATCAAATCCTTCAAAATCAGATCCCAGAACGCCTCGTGTCATTCGAAGGAAAAGAATACCGTTGGCTTGGGGGAACGAATTATTTGAACATTGGCACCCATCCCCTATTCCAAGAAAAACTACAGGAGGGTATTCGGATGTTTAGTCAAAATTGGGGTAGTTCCCGACTGAATAATTACCGCATGGATGTCTGGGAAAACTTGGAGCTTACACTCGCAAAACGCTTTCAGGTAGAAGCCGCCGCCTTATGCAGTTCAGGTTTAATTGCGGGCCAAATAGCCTTGCAATACATCACGCAAAAATATCCGAATGCAGATATTTCCTTAGCTCCTAAAACCCATCCAGCCTTATGGAGACATCCACATAAACCGGCAGCGGGTGCGTTCTCGGAATGGGAAAAAGATGCCCAAATTCTTTGCATGGATGGCATTGGAGCACCTTGGGTGGAAGAATTCTTAACAGGTTTTGAGCAAAATTTATCGGCCGACCAGACATTAATTGTCGATGAATCCCATCGCTTAGGAATCGTTTCTACGCACATTCAAACACCGGCGAATTTGATTCAAACCAGTTCTTTATCAAAAGCCTTTGGTATTCCTGCGGGGATTATTTTAGGCAAAAAAGCCGACATCGACGCAATCAAACAAGATCCCTTTTGGGTAGGTGGTTCGCCGGCTAATCCGGCCTATGTATATGCCTGTTTACATGCCCAAGAAGCCTATAATGAACGTATGAAGCAATCACAAGTTCTCGCTGAGGCGTTTACTAAAAATGCGATGCAGGTGAATTATGTGAAGAATTATCCAGCATTCAGTTCAGCGGATACAAAGCTTTTTGATCATTTAAAATCCTATGGATTTTTATGCAACCAATTCGCCTATCCTGACCCTCATGCTGCTCCTATTTGCAAAGCTATTTTACCCGCTTGCCTGCAAATGCAGGATATTGAAGACCTAAGCCAAGCCCTATCAACCTATGAAAACGCTTAAATTAGTACTCATCATGGGACTCTTTTCAACGTCATTGATTCACGCACAGGACAATGTAATCGAACAATTATTAAAGGCTAATCCGGCTTATTTTAAAACACTCACCGACAATCCATCCAAATACCGTTTGCAAATTTTATATACGCAAATTGACCGAGATGCGGAGAACAAGGCGCAATTCACTACCTATGGCTATCGGGTAGATGCCAACGAATATTTCTACCCCGCGAGTACCGTAAAATTGGCTGCAAGTGTGTTGGCTTTGGAAAAAATCAACCGTCTGAAAATCGATAAATCGACGATATTCCATACCCTAAAAAATCGGCCAACGCAGTTGGAGGTCCTAACAGACACCAGCTCCGCGAACGGCAAACCGAGCATTGAGCACTATATTAAGAAGATTTTATTGGTCTCCGACAACGAGGCCTACAACCGTTTATATGAGTTTTTAGGCCAAAAAGATTTCAACAAAACCATGGCTTCCAAAGGTTTTGAGGGAGTTCGATTCACGCATCGTTTACAGACAAGCATTCCTTTGCTCGAAAATCAATACACAAACCCCGTGGAATTTGTGGATGAGCAAGGCCGACTTATTTGGCAACAAAAAGAGCAGTTCAACAAGAAGCAAATCGTCTCCGCGAATCCGATCATTATGGGAAAAGGAATCATGAACGACTCAGGGCGTATCATTCCACATCCGGTTAATTTTAGCTTTAAGAATGCTTATCCACTGCAAGCCCAACATGATTTCTTGAAACGCCTGATGTTCCCGGCTTCCTTTGAGAAAAAGGAACAATTCAAACTAAGCTCTGAGGATTATTCGTTTTTATATCGTTACATGTCGGAGTACCCAACCGAATCCAAACACCCGAATTACAGCGCAGATACTACAATCGGGCCAGCCTATTGCAAATTCCTGTACTATGGCGGAGATAAAAAGGCGAACATGAATCAGAATGTTCGCATCTTCAACAAAGTAGGCGATGCCTATGGATTCTTGCTGGACAATGCCTATTTCGTCGACTTCCAGAACAAGGTTGAATTTATGGTAACCGCAGCTATCTATAGCAATGAAGACGAAATATTCAATGACGACAAATACGATTATGAAACCATCGGGTTTCCCTTCTTTAAACATTTGGGCGAGGTAATCTACCAACATGAACTAAGACGACCGAAAACAATTCAACCTAATTTAGACTATTTGAGATTCAATTATGCGGATTAAAATCATTCTTTTATGCTTGTTGGCCCACATATCTTGGGCACAAAAAACGATTGGAATCGTCAACATATCGGTAGCGAATATTCGGACTGAGGCGCGCGAAGGGGCCGAAATGAGTACACAAGCTTTGTTGGGCACACCTGTTCAATTGCTTGAAAAAGCGTCAACAAAAAATTGGTATCGCGTTCAATTGCCTGATCATTATCAAGGATGGGTTGAGGGAAGTACGATTATTCGGATGGATAGTGTAGAATTTCAGGCATACCACAAATCAGGGACGGAACTCATAATTACGGCTCCGTTCAGTAAAGTCTATCAATTCCCGAGTAGCAAATCGGAGATCATCAGCGAATTAGTTCAACATAACCGCTTAATGGCTATCCGTAAAAAGATCGGATTTTGGGAAATTCGCATGGCTGATGGTGTCATAGGTTATGTTTCCTTGAAGGGTGCCGAGCAATATTCGACTTGGAAACAATCGAATTCAGGGCCAACTGAAAATCGTATACTTCAGTCGGCACACCAATTGATGGGCATTCCTTATTTGTGGGGAGGTACATCCATCAAAGGCATGGATTGCAGTGGATTTACGAAATTGGTATTCCAGTCGAATGGCTGGATTA
The DNA here is from genome assembly GCA_938008575.1 of uncultured Cytophagaceae bacterium. GTDB lineage: Bacteria > Bacteroidota > Bacteroidia > Cytophagales > Spirosomataceae > Aquirufa > Aquirufa echingensis. The sequence continues at coordinate 7,211 of CALLKB010000016.1, forward strand.
TTCCGCGGGATGCGAGCCAACAAGCTCGCGAGGGAATATTAGTAGACAGCCTGAGAAACTGGGAAAATTTAAAACCGGGGGATTTGTTATTCTTTGGCGAAAAGAGACCTGACGGAACTTATAAAGTCGTTCACGTGGGATTATGGGAAGGTCGGAATGCATATATCCATGCCGCCGACCGGACACGCAGAGCAAGTATGGATCCGCAATCCAAGGATTTTGATGCCTACAATTTGAACCGCTATTTATTCACAAAACGAATAAACGCGATTTCAAAAGAGGTACAAAAAATCGACTAAGCTTTTCGGTACGAATATGCTAGCACAATCACGCCAAACAACACGGCGGGAATCGATAAAATTTGACCCATGTTCAAGGTCAAATCATTCTCAAATGCGCTTTGGTTTTCTTTCAAAAACTCGTAGAAAAAACGAAGAGTAAAGAGCACAATCATGAAATAACCCGTCATTAAACCTTCTTGGGTATCCTTTTTCTTTTTGGACCAGAACCACATCAAGGCAGCAAAAATCAACAAACAAGAAAGGGCTTCGTATAATTGTGATGGATGACGCGCAAGTACTAAATTGGGATCACTATAAGGATTGAATTCCGTATCACGTAAAAATTTAAAGCCCCAAGGCAATTCTGTTGGCTTTCCAATAATTTCCGAATTCATCAAATTCCCCATTCGAATAAAGAAACCACCCAAAGCTACAGCAGGCACAATCCGATCCGTGATGTATAAATAAGACATGCCTGGATTTTTTCGTGAGTACAAGTAAAATGCAATAAATAGACCAATCGAAGCTCCATGTGAAGCTAAACCCGAAAATGGGGGCGTGATCATTTGGATGAAAAAACGTAAGGGGTCCGCTTGCAACAAGGGAAATTCATAGAAAAAATAATGCCCAGCGCGTGCTCCTACGATTGTCGCGACCATCGTGTACATGAGTAATTGGTCCGCCTGTTCTGTTGAACGCCCCTCTTGTTTGAACATGTAGTTCACAACACGAAAACCCGCCAAAAAAGCCATGGCAAAAAAGAAGCCATACCAGCGAATCGGAAATCCAAAAAGGTCAATGATTACGGGATTGGGATCCCAAGAAATAAAAGCTGTGAACATGGGCTTATCGAATGAAACCCAAAATTAAGAGAATTTTTAAGAATTAACGCGATACTTTTCGCACGAGTACTTGAATCGATTTTTTAATGACTTTTGCAGGATAAAGCCTTTGGGGCAACCCTAAACCAAACATGCTCTGCGATGCAAATAGAAATACGACTAGTACCCAAAAGGTTCGTTGGTGATTTTTCATAGCACAAACATACAACTAAAATAGTACTATGCAATACAAGGTACTATAAATTTTAACAAATCTTATGAATTCGTAGACTTGATGTGTCGGTTCGTCGATTGCATCACCCTTATTACAATCCTAGCATACATCTTTGTACAAGATTCGCTTAGAACCTAACGTTAACTCAGTGTTCAACTAAATTTAACAACCATGAAAAAGCTCATTCTATTTGCCTTCGCTAGTACGGTACTTTTAAGCTCATGTAGCAAAGAAGAGGCCATGAATCCACAAGGATTCACAGCAATCAACGCGGCCAATGTACCACAAGCGGTACAATCTACGATCCAACAAAGTTTTCCAACGGCACAAGTAGCCTATTCTGTTATCCAACCGAATGCCTTGTATGTTGCAGATGTTACGACTCCTTCTACGGAAATGCAAATCGTATTATCATCTAAAGGTTCAATAAAAGAAGCTTTCTCTAAAATTGATTCAACGGCATTACCTACGAGTGTATTGACCTATTTATCCACCAATTATCCAGGATACGATTTATTGCATGCATCGCAAAAAACAACGGGTACACCTACGGGTTACCGAGTTGTATTAAAATATAATTCCGAGTTTTATTCTGTATTATTTGACGAAAAAGGTGCCTTTGTTTCCCAAACGACAGGAATGCCTGGTGGCCCTAAAGGTGGTAAGGAAAAAGGGAGCCATGGTCCTACCGTTACGAGTTTGACACTTACAGACCTTCCAGCAGCGGTTCAAACGGCATTAAATGGATATACGTTCCAACGTGCTATGGCAAAAATAAATGACAAAGGAGTGACCATTTACCATGTACATGCAGAGAAAGCAGGTATCGTATATGAATTAGAAATCGCTGCCAGTGGTACCATTTTAGAAAGTGAGGCACAAGAAGTTAAGCCGATTATTACAAAAGTGGACCTAACAACATTACCAGCTGCCATCACAACCTATTTAAATACCAATGCAGTTGGATGGACACTCAAAAATGCAGTGAGTGTTGCGGCTGATAATGTGATCATCCATTACCATGTTGTTGTTTCTGTAGGAGCTACAGTTCAAACGTATATGTTTGACAAAGATTTTAAATTGGTTCAAAATGCAGGAAAAGGTCCTAAAGACAATCAAGAGCTTCCTAATTTCACGGTAGCAGAAATCACTCAAGCCCAAATTCCAGCAGCCGCAATTACATATTTGAATACGAATTATGCGGGTTGGACATTTACGAAAGCCCAAACGGTTTCAGCTGATACAACAGTAAAAGAATATGAAGTATTTATTGCCGTAGCAGGAAAAAATTACAAAGTTGAATTTGATGGAAACGGCGTTTTCACAGGTGCCAAACTAAAGTAAAACAAATAATCTGTGATCAAGAAAAGGCTTGCTTCGGCAGGCCTTTTCTGTTTATTTTGAGTCGATATGCAAGAAATCGAACCTTCCTTTCAGTGGGAATCCCTGTACAACGCGGCTCACGACCGCAAATCCCCATTTTATGGCAGAAGTTATTCGCAAACCGAATACGAGAACGACATTTATGGTTATTACATTCACCCCCTTTGGGATGAGATCGACTCCGAAACACTATATTGCAAAATTCTTTATAGCGATTACGCACAAGGCTATTCCATCATCGAATTATTCGGCGAATGGAACGATACGCTGCACAACGACATCATGTTGCTTAAAAGGCAAGTTATCGACCACCTCTTAGCTGTTGGGATTAAACATTTTATTTTAATCGGAGAAAATGTCTTCAACTTTCATGGAAGCTATGAAGACGATTATTATGCCGAATGGTTCGAAGAAGTGGAAGATGGTTGGATCGTAGGATTGCATTTCGCAACTTTTGTTGAACAAGAATGGGCCAAATACCATGTCGATTATTACATCAATTTTGGTGGAAATTTGCAGATTCCCAATTGGCGTACCTTGAAACCGGAGATGATTTTTGCCTATTTACAGCATGTCATGGCGAAGCGACTAGGACCAGCATAAAAAATAAGCGAATCAGGATATTAATCCATTCAAATTCTACTACTTTAGCCCTTAAACTAACATTTCCTATGAAAAATATCTTACTAATTTGCTTGCTTAGCATCTCATTTTTAGGCTTTGCCAAAAAGCCAAATACGCGCTATTTTGAAATGCGCATCTACTATTGCCACCCAGGCCGACTAGACGCATTACTGCAGCGATTTACGAATCATACTACAAAGATTTTCGAAAAACATGGCATGACAAATGTGGGCTATTGGATTCCGAACAACAATACGGAGAATGCCTTGTATTACATTTTAGCTTATCCTTCTCAAGCTGCGCGTGATTCATCTTGGAAACATTTTGGCAGCGATCCTGAGTGGAAAGAAGTGGCAAGAAAATCCGAAGAAAGTGGCAAAATCGTAGCAAAAGTTACCAACATCTTCATGAATGCAACAGATTTCAGCCCTAAAATCAAGGCATCCCACAGCGATGCAGATCGTACCTTCGAAATGCGCACTTACACGGCAACTCCTGGAAAATTAGAAAACATTTTGACGCGCTTCCGCGACCACACGGTGAAACTTTTCAAAAAGCATGGAATGGACAACATCGCCTATTTTACAACCATTCCAAAAGATGGTTCTCAGAGTAAATTGCTTTATTTCATCGCACACAAAAGTGAAGCTGCAGGCAAGGCAAGTTTTGATGCATTTCGCCTAGATCCTAAGTGGATTTCGGTGAGAGATGCATCCGAAAAAGATGGCAAAATCGTCGAAAAGGTGGAATCAATCTACATGAGCCCGACGAGTTTCTCGACAATTCGATAAATGGTCGTATCTTTGGACGTGGTCTTTCAAACACCACGTCCAATTATATGCAGTGGATTAAAAAAGGGTTAATTTTCGACGATTGTCATGCACAAGTGCCGATTGTAGACACTCAACACAAAGGTTTTTGGAGAGTATATTTTTCAAAACGCATCAATCGAGGACCAAGTCTACCCTACTACATCGATGTAGAAGCGGGAAATCCAAGCAATATTTTATATAAATCTGATACCCCAGTATTATTGCCAGGGGAACGTGGATCTTTTGATTGGGCAGGCGTAATGCCAACCGAAATATTAACCGTAGGCTCTAATAAATATCTATTTTACATTGGCTGGGCGAATCGATTAGACGTTCCCTATCATAACAATTTGGGATTAGCCCTAAGTACAGATGGCGGAAATACCTGGAAAAAATTCTCTGAAGGTCCTGTTTTAGCCACATCGTACAAAGAACCTGGGTACGTTGGTACAATATCAATTATCAAGGAAAAAGAACTCTATTATGGTTATTATTTATCCTGTCGCAAATGGGAGGAAATTGATAATCGCATTGAGCCCATTTATGATATAAAAATTGCAACTTCGACCAATTTGATTGATTGGCTCCCTTTAAATGAAACGGCGATCTGCCTATCAGGAGATGAAGGTGGAATTTCAAAAGCTTCAATTCTAAAATTAAAGGGAGCTTACTACATGTGGTATGCTGTTCGTAAATCAACAGATTACCGTGAAAATCCGCAAAACAGCTACCGAATTAAATGCGCAAAAAGCGATGATTTAATACATTGGGAAAAAATTCAATTCATGGGCCTCGACATTGATCACACACCCTCTTGGGAAGACCAAATGGTCGAATACCCCCATGTCTTTGAATACCAGAATGAAATTTATATGTTCTACAATGGAAATGGATTTGGCGATACAGGCTTTGGCTACGCAGTTTTAAGTTAGTAAAATGAATTTCGACTATTTAAATAAAGACATTTACGGTCAACCAACACTTACTGAACATCCGAAAGTCAGTATTTGTGTGATTTCATATAATCACCAAAACTATGTAAAGACATGTTTAAATAGCATATTAGAACAAAAAGTTGACTTTGCTTTTGAAATCATCTTGGGGGAGGATTGTTCAAAAGATCAAACTGCCGAAATCATCATACAATATGCTGACCAATATCCTCACCTCATAAAAGCATATATCCGACAAAAAAATGTAGGAGCCAAAACAAACTTTTTACACTGTTTCCTGCAATGCAAGGGTGAATACATCGTTTTTATCGAAGCAGACGACTACTGGACTGACCCGCTCAAACTTCAACGCCAAGTTGATTTTTTAGACCAACATCCCCATGCATCTGCCTGCTTTCACAATGCGCAAATCATTTTCGAAGATGGGAGCCATCGGGAACCCGTTTTGATTAATCCTATTGACCAAAAACCTTGGGTGGAATCCGCCGACTTCCTCGTTGAAAAAGAAACTTGGTTCATGGCAACGGCTGCCGTGATGATGCGAAGAAAATTTGCACATCCGCTTCCAGAATGGTTTTTACACTCGAAAAGTGGTGATATTCCGCTCTATGTTATTTTGGCTGAACAAGGCCCCATTGGCTATTTACCAGAAGTGATGTCCGTCTACCGAAAAAACGAAGGGGGTATCAGCATGACCGACCATGTCCATGCAGATGCCTTTATTAAAAATCGGATTTTCATGTATTCGAGTATCAATGCCCATACAAAATACAAATACAATCACCTCATTAAACCTATCCTGCAGGCATATTACCTAATGCGCATGGATTGCCACGAAAACAAATCCAATAAGGCCAAACAAGCTTTTTATTTCAGTCGGGCAACACTCCTAAATCCCCCGCGAACCGCGAAGGATTGGAAAAGCTATTTAAAAACGAATTTGTTAAGCCCCAAAAACCTGTTGACCTACCTCAATTTCCGTTCAAAATTGAATAAAATCATCAAAAGATAAGCTAAATGCAAGTAGTGCAGCGCCCGCTATACCAGGGGCCACTAGCGGAAGCGTAACTCTCCTGAATGTTTGAAATTCATTTGCATACAGATCCATAGCGGCTTGTTCTAACCGGGGATCAAGACTTGCGATACGAGCTTTAACAGTAACAACCACAAATGAGATACAGAACATTACGTGAGCGATAACAGTTGGCCAGAAGCCAGGGTTGATTTGGAAAACAAGGAAGAGCGAGAGCAGTGATGCACCTAAGACAATTTCTGGGGTTGCCATAGGTAAGAAAATCAACAAGTTAGATGAAGAACGACCCTTAAAGGCATAACGTCCAATCGCAAAAGCAATCATCGTTCCTAGAATTGTTGAAAAGACTGTTGCCAGCAAACCGATTTTGATTGAATTACCAAGAGCTTCGCACACCTCTGGGGCGCCGCATGGGTTCTTCCAATTATCTAGCGTGAATCCTTTCCAAACAAGATTGGATTTACCGGAATCATTAAATGAAAAGACAAAAGTGTAGGCAACTGGAATAAAGAGGT
>CALLKB010000017.1 GCA_938008575.1 uncultured Cytophagaceae bacterium
TAGACTACTTTGCCTTGAAAAAAGACATCGCAGCAGTCTTGACTAAATCACAAGATTGGTGGCCTGCCGACTTTGGTAATTATGGTCCCCTATTTATTCGCATGGCGTGGCACAGCGCAGGTACCTATCGTACAGGTGACGGACGTGGAGGTTCGCGCGCGGGCCAACAGCGTTTTTCGCCATTAAATTCTTGGCCAGATAATACCAACTTAGATAAGGCACGTCGTTTACTTTGGCCAATTAAACAAAAATATGGTGATAAGATTTCTTGGGCCGACTTGATGGTCTTAACGGGAAACGTTTCTTTAGAACAAATGGGCTTTAAAACATTTGGTTTTGCGGGTGGACGTACCGACGTATGGGAGCCAGAAGCAAACGTATATTGGGGCTCGGAGAAGAAATGGTTAGAAGATAAAAACCGTTATTCAGAGGGTCGCAAATTAGAAAATCCATTAGCAGCTGTGCAAATGGGCTTAATCTACGTAAACCCAGAAGGACCGAATGGCGTACCAGATCCTGTAGCATCTGCAAAAGATATCCGCGAGACCTTTGGTCGCATGGGTATGAATGATGAAGAAACGGTAGCCCTAATCGCAGGTGGTCACACGTTTGGTAAAACTCACGGTGCCGGTCCCGCAACCAATGTGGGTCCAGATCCTGAAGCAGCAGGCATCGAAGAGCAAGGTTTGGGATGGAAGAGTACCTACAAATCAGGGAAAGGAAAGGATGCAATTACTTCGGGTTTAGAGGTCACTTGGACGTCGACTCCGACGCAATGGGGCATTGGTTACTTGCATTTACTATTCAACAATGAGTGGTCGCTGGAGAAAAGCCCAGCAGGTGCAAACCAATGGGTTGCGAAAAGCAGCGCAAACATCATTCCAGATGCTTTCGACAAAAATACCTTCCACAAACCAACGATGTTGACAACGGATATCGCCTTGCGCATGGATCCAGCATACGAGAAAATCTCGCGCAATTTCTTAGAAAATCCAGAAGTTTACGCGAAGGCATTTGCCAAAGCTTGGTTCAAATTAACACATCGCGACATGGGTCCAAGCTCAACCTATTTAGGACCTGAGGTTCCAAAAGAGCAATTGATTTGGCAAGATCCTATTCCTGCATTGAACCACGAAGTAATTAACGCAGCAGATATTGCGGCCTTGAAAGTGAAATTGTTGAACTCAGGTTTATCAATCAGCGAATTAGTAAGCACGGCATGGGCTTCAGCTTCAACTTATCGTCATTCTGATCGCCGTGGTGGAGCGAACGGAGCGCGCATTCGCTTATTGCCACAACGTAATTGGGAGGTAAATAATCCGAAGCAATTGGAAAAGGTCTTGGCAGTATTGGAAAAAATCCAGCAAGAATTCAATGCAAAATCAGGCAAGAAAAAAGTATCCATCGCGGATTTAATCGTGTTGGGCGGTTCTGCCGCAGTTGAAAAAGCCGCAGCCAATGCCGGTGTGAAAACAACGGTTCCATTTATCCCAGGCCGCATGGACGCCTCACAAGCGCAAACTGATATCGCTTCAATCGGCTTATTAGAACCGATGGCTGATGGTTTCCGCAATTACTTGAAAACACAATACACGATTTCGACGGAAGAATTATTCGTAGACAAGGCACAATTGTTAACATTAACAGCGCCAGAGATGACCGTATTAACAGGCGGTATGCGTGCGTTGAACACGAATTACAACGGCTCGAAGCACGGGATTTTCACAACTAAGAAAGATGCCTTGACTAATGACTTCTTCGTGAACTTATTAGAAATGGGAACAACTTGGAAGCCAGCAAACGCAACGAAAGAAGAGTTCGTAGGAACAGATGAGAAAACAGGTGCGGTACGCGCAACCGCGACACGTGCCGACCTGATCTTCGGTTCAAATTCTGAGCTTCGTGCCTTAGCTGAAGTCTATGCAACTAAAGACGCACAAACAAAATTTGTAAATGATTTCGTGAAAGCATGGACAAAGGTGATGAACCTAGACCGCTTTGACGTGACTTTTAAATAAGTTGATTAGTTAGGTTTGAGTTAAAAGCCGGTTCCTAATGGGAGTCGGCTTTTTTATTTCCGCTTCGCCTTCATCTCTGCCGCCTTCGCTTTGGGAACACCAAACACTTTTCCATCAGCAGCATCATTCAAAAACCGATCGATGTAGCCATTGCTAATCGTGCTATTGTCTTTGTATTTTACGCGCAGAGCCTCCAATTGTCGATGCAAAGTTTTGCGAATGGAAGCATACGCTGGATCATTATAGACATTTTTCAATTCCAACAGATCCTTTTCGCGGTCGATAAGCTCCCAGGTATCCGCTGAGAAATAATAATGAATCAATTTATATTTCTTCGTCACAATGGCATAATGGCGGTTCACCATGTGTTCCGCTGGATATTCATAATAGTGGTAATAAACCGCATCGCGTGACCAAGCTTTACCCGTCATCAACGGAATCAAACTTTGACCTTGCATGTCTTTGGGTGCCGGAATTCCCGCTGCATCTAAAAAGGTTTGGGCAAAATCGAGGTTTTGAACCAAGGCATCCGATTTTTGCCCTGGCTTAATGTGCTTTGGCCAAGAAACCATCAACGGCGTTTTGAACGACTCATCGTAAATAAAACGTTTGTCAAACCAACCGTGCTCACCCAGGTAAAAACCCTGATCAGAAGTATAAACGATAATTGTGTTTTCCATTAATTTGTTGGCTTCCAAATAGTCCAACAAACGACCCACATTTTCATCCACGGCGCGAATCGTTCCCAAATAATCTTGCATGTAGCGCTGAAACTTCCAGCGCATTTTATCTTGTTCCGTCATGCTCGGATAGGCCTTTTTAAACTCTGTATTGATACGATCGTAAACCCGCTCAAAATTCGCTTTTTGACTTGGATTCAAGCGCCCCATTTCCGCAGCAAACCGACGCTTATCAAAACCAATTTCCGGAATCTTCAAGGAGTCCATGGTCGCGGGATATACTTTGTTGTCGCCGGCCCAACTCATACTCGTCAGGATATTCATTTCAGCTTCTTTGGCAGATGCTGTCCGACCGGAATAATCGTCAAAAAGTGTCTTCGGTTCTGGGTAATTTTTCTGCGTCATTTCATCCAAATGCCGCTCAGCCATCAGCCACGAACGATGCGGCGCCTTGTGCAAATACATGAGCATAAAAGGCTTATCGGCCGACCGCTCTTGCTTCAACCAATCCAAAGTCATGTCTGTAATGATATCCGTCACATAGCCATTGACCTTAATATTTCCCTCCTTTTTCGTAATGAAATCCGGGTTATAATAATTGCCTTGGTCCGGCAAGATTTTAAACTGATCAAATCCCTTGGGACTATTCCCAAAATGCAGTTTCCCAAACATGGCCGTTTGATAGCCATTCGCCTTTAAAATCTGCGGAAAGGTGATGTTGGTCGTATCAAAAGGAAAATGATTATCCACCTTCCCATTCAGATGTGAATGTTTGCCTGTTAGAATTGTCGCTCGGCTGGGTGCACAGATGGAATTTGTTACTGAAGCATTGGTAAACAAAATCCCATTTTTGGCAATCCGATCGATATTCGGGGTGGAAATAAGCCTTTGGTCATACGCCGAAATCGCCTGGTAGGCATGGTCGTCCGACATGATGAAAATGATGTTCGGGCGCTTATTCGTTTGTGAAAACACAGGTGAAAGGCTCGCGCAAACAAGCAGAATAGGCAAAAGGGATTTCATTGCAATAGGTTTAATTAAATCCAAATTACATATAATATTTTATTCTGAAGCGAGCTTTCAAAAAGCATAAACAAATTATGTTTTTGCTTTTTCAACATATTTTCTGACATTTGTGTCAAACATTATCGTCAGCATGGAGAGCCCAGAAGAAGAAATCTTAGTATCTGCTTTTCAGGTCTTTGTAGAAAAAGGCTTTGAAAACGCAACGATGCAAGAAATTGCCGAACGGGCGGGCATTAAGCGTACTGTACTAAACTATTATTTTAGATCTAAAAAACTACTTTATCATCAAATAGCTAAAACATTAATGCGGCAGGCACTACCGCAGATGTTAAAAATTTTAAATAGCGACCTCCCTTTTGAGGAAAAAATAGCCTCTTTCGTTAATAACTACATTGAATTAGGATTGAAAAACCCCTTTATGCCTCTATTCATAATCAACGAATTGAATAGCCTGGGGATAAAATTTGTTGAAAATTTATTGGATGGAGATAAACCTACCATTGAACCATTTCTCTTACAAGTGGAAACGGAAATTAAAGCGGGAAGAATAACTCCTATTGAACCCATTCAATTATTTATGCATATCATTTCTCTTTGTGCATTCCCTGTATTAGCCAAACCAATGATCATGCTTGTGGCACAGAAAAATGAAAAAGAATTTAAACAATTATTAGAAATGCGGAAAACAGAAGTTACCCGCCTAATCATACGAAGCCTAAAACCCTAAAAAAATTTACCTTAATTCTGACATAAGTGTCAGACGCAAAAGTCAAAAAAATGAAAATAATAATTTGCACACTTTGGGCTATTCTACTATTTGGAAAACCCCTATTAGGTCAAAATATGACGCTTGCTATTTGTTTAGAAGCAGCCCAAAAATCAGCCACAAGCACTAAGCAGAAAGAAATTGAACAAGAGCTTGCTCGTCTAAACGCACAGATCATACAAACGGGATGGTTGCCTCAAATAGCATTCAACGGACAAACAACTTACCAATCAGATGTTACTGGATTAGGAATTGAGATTCCAAATCTTCGAATGACGCCTATTAATAAAGATCAATACAAAACTTTTGTGGATGTAAATCAACTAATCTATGATGGAGGTGCAAGTAAAATCCGAAACATGCTCCAAGAAATTAACTCCAATAATGCGCAAAACCGAATACAAATAGCGAATCGAAACCTCTTGCTTGAAACGCAAAAAATGTTTTTCAGCGCATTATTAGCACAAGAAAATCACCTCATTTGGGAAACTGCAAAAGAAGAAATCATCGCTAGAAAAACAACCTTGGAGTCGGGGCTTCGATTTGGTGCACGTACAAAAAATCAACTCGATATTCTAGATGTAGAATTACTAAAAATCGAACAGCAAATCACAGATATAAGTGCTGCTAAAAATATTGCTGTTGACATGCTAAACTTATTGACTGGGCTGAACCTGAACAAGCAAACGAAATTTCAAATCCCCCAGGATATCCAATCAATTTCACCACTATCGTTTGACACATTTGAAATGAAAGTTCTTCAAAATCAACAAAACATAGTCTCCGCCAACCAAGAACTAAATCAATCAAAACTTCGTCCTAAAGCCATTGTTTTTGGGCAAGGAGGATATGGTAACCCGGCATTAAATATGTTGAGAAACGAATTCCAATCGTATTATTTACTAGGTATACGCTTGAATTGGGATATTTCATCCTTTTACACGAAAAACATAAACCAAAAAAGTGAACAACTACAAAAGGAATTAATTAATCAACAGAAGATTGATTTGGAGCGCCAAATATCCATGCAACACACAAAAATGTCAGAGGAAGTCAAACGCTTTGAAACACTAATTCAACAGGATCGCGGGATGATTACGCTTCGAGAACGAATTAGTAAAACCGCAGCATCCGAATTAGACATGGGGACAATAACTGCGACTCAATTCGTATCAGAAAAAAATGCTGAAAAATTAGTTAAACAAGCTTACCTATTACACACCATTCAAAAACTAGCCTTCCTTCAAGATGCTATTTTATTATTTGGCCCAAATTCAAATTTATAATACATAACCATGAAATCGACTACCTACTTATCCTTTTTACTATGTGCAATTGTTTTTGCCTGTACCCAACAAAAAGAAGCAGATGCTTATGGCAATTTTGAAGCCACAGAAACGATCGTTTCCGCAGAAGCGAATGGAAAAATTAAATCATTCCTAATTTCTGAAGGAGATATCATTCAAGCGGGTACACGCGTAGCAGAGATTGACCCAGCCATATTAGCCCAACAAAAAACCATAATTGAAGCGAATATTCGCACCGTCAAAAGTAAAGCCCCGGCTATAAGAGCTCAATTAACCGTTTTAGAAAATCAAATAGCTAGTACCGAGAGTCAGCGAAAAACCTATTTATACGAATTAAATCGAATAACAAATTTACAGGCAAATGGTGCAGCAACGGTCAAGCAAGTGGATGATATCCAAGCCCAAATCACGCAAATTGATAAGCAAATCTTGACACAAAACAGCCAGCTCAAAGCGCAAGAAATTGCGTTAAAAAGTCAAACTCAAACAATCAATAATGAAGCAAATGGGTTGAAAGAACAAGTCAACCAAATTCAAATTCAATTGAATCAAGCCAAAGTCTTAAATCCTATCCAAGGAACAGTAACAGCCAAATTTGTGGAAGTAAATGAAATAGTCTCCTATGGAAAACCGCTTTATAAAATCGCAGATTTATCAAATTTGATTTTACGTGCTTATTTTTCTGGCGACCAACTAAGTAAAATTAAATTGAATCAACTTGTCAAGGTTCGGATAGATGCAGCGGATGGTCAATATAAAAATTATTCGGGAAAGATTATTTGGATTAGCCCAAAGTCAGAATTCACCCCAAAAATTATTCAAACGAAACAAGATCGAGTGAATTTTGTCTACGCCGTTAAAATTAAGGTTTTAAACGATGGAGGAATAAAAATGGGGATGCCTGCAGAAGTCGTTTTAAACTAAAACCTATTGGAAAAGTACGCTATACAAATTGAATCGCTCACGAAGCGATATGATGAGGTTCTTGCTTTGGATCAAGTCAGTCTTCATGTGGAAGAGGGTGAATTATTTGGTTTAATTGGACCTGACGGAGCCGGGAAAACGACCTTAATTAAGATTTTAGTCACAATTATCGGCGCAGACGATGGTAAAGCTAGCATCTTGGAAATGGATACCCGCCAAGCAAAAAAGTCAATTCGGGAAATTGTCGGATATATGCCTGGGCGATTTTCATTATATCCAGATCTAAGCGTGGAAGAGAATCTATCATTTTTTGCCCGAGCATTTGATACGACAATCACAGAAAATTATAGCTTAATCGAATCTATATATGACCAACTTAAGCCGTTTAAAGATCGAAAAGCAGGCGCACTTTCAGGGGGGATGAAACAAAAACTAGCCTTATGCTGTGCACTTATTCATCGGCCTAAAATTCTTTTGCTTGATGAGCCCACAACGGGTGTAGATGCTGTTTCCAGAAAAGAATTTTGGCAAATGCTGCGCGAAATTAAATCACAGGGAATCACCATTTTAGTATCAACACCCTATATGGACGAGGCAAATCTTTGTGACCGCATCGCGTTTCTACAAGGAGGAAAAATCCTGTCTATTGATTCGCCCAAAAACATAACTGATCAATTTCCTTGGCAACTCTTTGCGATTAAAAGTCAGCAGAAATATGCATTAATAGAATGGCTAAGAGCATGGGAAAAGGTAAGCTATTGCTATGCTTTTGGCGAATACTTACATGTGGCCTTTGAAGACAACACAATTCAAGCAAAAGCTTTGAATAACTATTTGGGAACTGGGTCAATTTCAGCCAGCGAAATTACGGTTATTTCTCCTACGATCGAAGACACCTTTATATACTTGATGGAACATGGAACCCGTTGTTAAAGTAGAAAATTTATCGAAAAAATTTGGGGAGTTTATTGCTACGAATGCCATCAGCTTCGAAGTAAATAAAGGCGAAATATTTGGGTTCCTTGGAGCCAATGGCGCTGGAAAAACCACAGCCATGCGTATGCTAAGTGGCCTTTTAACTCCTTCATCTGGACAGGCATTTGTCGCTGGCTTTGATGTAGCCACACAAGCAGAACTTGTCAAAAAAAATATTGGGTACATGAGTCAAAAATTCTCCCTTTACGAGGATTTGACCATCCAAGAAAATATTGAATTCTATGGTGGGATATATGGATTAAGCCGACAAGAAATTAAGGATCGATCTAAGGGCATCGTTGACAAGTTTCAGTTAGCATCTGTCAAGAACAAATTAGTCAAAACCATTCCATTGGGATGGAAACAGAAATTAGCTTTCGCTTTAGCACTTATCCACAAGCCCAAAGTGGTTTTCTTGGATGAACCCACAGGAGGTGTCGACCCCATCACGCGTCGCCAATTTTGGGACTTAATTTATGAAGCGGCAAATGATGGTGTGACTATTTTTATAACAACACACTACATGGATGAAGCCGAATATTGTGACCGCGTTTCCATTATGGTCGATGGACTTATTAAAGCATTAGGAACACCAAGCGAACTGAAAAAATCATTTGATGTGGATAGTATGGATGCCGTTTTTCAACTTCTTGCCCGCGGAACGGCAAACAAATAATACAATCGATGAAGAAATTTTATGCCTTCGTACAAAAAGAGTTTTATCATATCTTTCGCGATACGCGTACGATGATGATCCTGTTTGCTTTACCTGTCGCTTTAGTCATCATTTTCGGCTATGCGCTGAATAACGATTATAAAAACATTCCCATTGGCGTTCTCAATCAATCAAAAGATCAAACTTCTGAAAAACTTATAAATCGTATCATTGGTTCGGGGTATTTTGTCGTAGAAAAATCCTTGGAAAAACCACAAGACATCCCCAGCGCATTTAAATTAGGCAAAATCAAACTCGTTCTTTACTTCCCCGCTCATTTTCAAAAAGAATTATACCATTCAAAAAAAGCGCAGGTCCAATTAATCGCTGATGCAAGTGACATCAATACAGCCATTAACACAACAAGTTATTTGTCGGGGATAATAAATGAATTTAATGCCGAGAACGCCCGCGAAATAAATGGTGGAATCCAAATAAGCACGCGAATGATTTTTAACCAACGACTTCTATCAGTCTATTTATTCATTCCCGGAGTTATCGCTTTAATTCTGCTAATTATTTCAGCTCTCCTTACCTCAGTTACCCTTGCGCGAGAAAAAGAAATGGGGACGTTAGAATTATTATCTATTTCGCCTATTAGTCCCTACATGATTATTATAGGAAAGGTAATCCCCTATTTGATTCTCTCCTTATTGAATAGTTTTGTCATCATTCTACTGGGAATTTTCATTTTCGGTTTACCCATGACGGGGTCTATTTCATTACTTATAATGGCTTGCTTCGTTTATACTGTCGCTTCATTATCGCTAGGCATATTAATTTCTACACGTGTAGAAACCCAGCAAGCTGCAATGTTTGCAAGTTTAGTTACCCTAATGATGCCTACGATGCTACTATCGGGATTTATTTTTCCCATTGAAAGCCTACCCTTGCCATTGCAAGTTATTTCCAACATCATACCCGCTACACACTTTATTGTACTCATAAAAAGTATCATGATCAAAGGGGCTGGCATTACAGTTATTTGGAAACCTTTTATTATTTTAATTGGGATGACTAGTCTCTTCCTTTTTGTTAGTATTCAGAGTTTGAAACGTAATAACTAATATGCGCAATATCTTCATTTTAGTCAGAAAGGAATTTTTACAAATCTTTAGGAATCGGCAACTATTGCCCTTCATGACTGTATTGCCTGTAATCCAAGTCATTTTGCTCACCTTTGCTGCGAACTATGAAATTAAAAATTTGCGACTTGGTATTTGGGATTTAGACCAAAGCACAAGTGCCCAACAGTTAATTCATAAATTTACAGGAGCAAAATTCTTCCAAGAAAAAGCATTGATTTCGAATCAAAAAAAAGCGGATGAATTATTGATGAAGGATGAGGTAGATCTTGTACTTGTCATCCCGAAAGACTTTGAAAAAGCGATTCATTCCTCCAATAATCCGGCTATTCAATTTCAAATAAATGCCTTAAATAATGCCAAAGCTGGTATCGTTCAAAATTACGCAAGCGCAATAACACAAGACTTTTTGAATGAAAAGAGGGGTAACTCAACTTTACTGGCAAGCCCTAAAATTATCCCTATCACTAATTACTGGTATAACCCTACGTTGAACTATAAAACGATCATGCTTCCAGGCATCGTCGCAGAAGTAATGACCTTAATTATCATTCTCATCTGTGCACTAAATGTTGTCCGGGAAAGAGAGATTGGCACAATAGAACAACTTAACGTAACACCTTTAAAGAAACATGAATTTATTCTTGGGAAGTTAATCCCATTTTGGGTCATTGGTCATTTTATCTTCTGGGCCGGCATAGCTTTGGGAAAAATCTTCTTTAACATTCCCATGGTAGGAAGCTTAGGATTACTCGAGTTATTCTTAGCTATATTCCTTTTTGTCCCTTTAGGAATTGGCTTGTTTATCTCAACGGCAGTTGAAACTCAGCAACAGGCCTTATTTACCTCTTTCTTTTTTATCATACTCTTTATCCTCATGTGTGGATTATTTACACCCGTAGAAACCATGCCGGATTGGGCTCAATATATCAATCAACTAAATCCATTAAAGTATTTCGTAGAGGTAAATCGCCTGATTTTGCTCAAGGGGAGTGGTCTAAAAGAAATTTATCCCTTTATCGCAAAAATGATAATTTATGGAATAGGAATAAATCTATTGGCGATTTGGCGATTTAAAAAAACGAACTAAGTTTTATTGCTTCGCCTTCAACTTATCATATTCCCGCTGCTCCAGCGACCCCACTTCGATCACATAGGCATTTACATACTGTATGCCTAATCCCAGGCCCCAGCCTAACATCGGCCAAATAGGCCATGGAATGTGATCAAAACGGATATCTTCCGGCATTGTCAAATACCATACCATCCACAAAAATGGGATGACAAGAGAATATGCGCCGAGGCTTCGTTGGAATTTGGCGCGTTTTTTAGCAATCGCCCACAATTGTTGGTCTGTACTTTCCATGATATTTCGTTTTTCGGTTTCATCATCCGGAGCATACAACAAAGTCAAATTTACCCCCAGTACTTCCCCGATCGCATTCATCGAATACAAGCTGGGCTTCCCTTCATTGCGTTCCATGCGTTGCACGGTTCGCAGGGCAATCCCACTTTTTTCGGATAGCTCGTTTTGCGTTAAGCCCTTCGAGGTACGGATTTCCTTTAATTGTTCTCCAAAATTCATGGACCAAAATTGGGGTTTAAAATGATCGAATCAAACGCCTTTTCTATGACTTCTTTGCGTCATCGCTTGAAATTTTCAATGGCACGATGCGAACCATCGCAGCCCGGTTTTTTCTTCGTCAAACCGCAAACACAATCTGTCAAGCCCTTTCCTTTCAGGATGTATTTCTCGTTTTTCTCGATGCGCGCGATGCGGGTCGCCGACTGCTTTCCATCGGAAAAGTGCATGACATAGGCACGCTGGCGGCCAGGGCTAAGTTTTTCAAAAGCTGATTTAAGTGCCGGTTTTTCAGCGAAGATTGCTGTTAATTCTTCTGGTAGCGGTAGCTCTTCCGCCTTCTCTACTTTTAATCCCAATTTCTCCACTTCGATCGCTTCCAACACATAGGCACGAATGCTGGCTTCTTTGGCCTGAATTTCTTCCACAGAACTGAACTTCATCCAGCGGCCGGATTGCGTGTTTTCACCCGGTTTAATGAGCAAGCCCTCGGCGTCTTGCAAGAGCCCGCCTTTGAAAAAATTCAAGGCACAATGATCCTTGAGCGAGGCGATGCCGATGATGTTTTTGGAACCCCACATATAGACAGGCGTGGCCCATTTATAGGTTTCAATCAAAAGGCAGTCCAATAAAATTCGGCGCAAATAAGCCATTTCTTGTGGCCATTTTTTCGCATGTAAAATAAGTTCGTCTACCTGTGGATCTTTCATATTCATTAGAAATAGCAAGAAGTTTGCTTTAGTCTACAAAGAAAGAAAAAAGCCATGAAATCTCGTATCCTTTTTGCCGCGCTTCTCATTTCGGGAAGCATGTATGCCCAAAACCAGCCTATCGTAAAATCACAGAGTGCCGCTTTGTTGAAAGAAGGCAAATTGACCTTCAAAGATTTGAATAAAAATCAAAAACTGGACAAATACGAAGATTGGCGATTGCCAGTTGCAGAACGCGTAAAGGATTTAGTTTCCCAAATGACCATCGAAGAAAAATTGGGATTCATGTTAATCAGTACGACGCGTATGGGAGGAGATAATGTCTTCGCCAACGGTGTTCAAGGTGGCGGCCCAAGACCTGTCATTACAGATGGATTCAATGAGGAAGATTTAGTCCAAAATACAAATATGTTTACCCGCAAGCCCCTCGGCGCGCCGAACATGTCGGCTGCCGGAACAACAAAAGGGGTAACCCAATTCCACCTACGCCATTTCATTTTGCGGGCAAATGCATCACCTGAAATTATGGCGAAATGGTCTAATAACTTGCAGGCATTATGTGAGTCGACACGCTTGGGTATTCCAGCCATCGTCGCATCCAATCCGCGTAACCACGTGACAACGGATGCATCCGTAGGTTTGAGCGTTGGACTTACGGCATTTTCGAAATGGCCCGGCGAATTGGGATTAGCGGCCATGCGTGATTTTCCATTAACGCGAAAATTTGCGGAAACCGCTGCTGCCGAATGGCGCGCGGTGGGTTTACGCAAAGGTTATATGTACATGGCGGATTTGGCCACGGAACCTCGTTGGGGTCGTGTGGAAGGGACCTTCGGAGAAGATGCGGATTTGACATCGAACATGATTACCCAAATTGTATTAGGGTTTCAAGGAAACAAATTGTCAAACACATCGGTGGCAATGACCACCAAGCATTTCCCGGGGGGCGGTCCTCAATTAGATGGACAAGACTCACACTTTGATTGGGGAAAATTTGCACACTATCCGGGTGGCATGTTTGATTACCATGTGAAACCATTCAAGGCTGCCATCGCGGCGGGGACTTCGGCAATCATGCCTTATTATTCTGCGCCAAAAGGCAAGGAATTTGAAGAGGTCGGATTCTCCTTCAACAAAGCGATGATTGGCGATTTATTGCAAGGCAAATTAGGCTTCCACGGAATCATCAATTCCGATACAGGTCCGATAGAAATGATGCCTTGGGGGGTAGAAAACTTGAGTATTTCTGAGCGCTACCAAAAGGCATTGAATGCAGGCGTGGATATTTTCTCGGGAGCAGCGGATCCAACAACCTTAATTGAAGTTGTCAAAAATGGCTTGGTCAAAGAAGAACGAATCAACCAATCCGTTGCCAAATTATTAACCGAAAAATTCGAATTAGGGCTATTTGAAAACCCCTATGTGGATGTGGAAGCGGCGACGAAAATCGTAGGGAATAAAGAGGCAGTGGCAGCAGCGGAATTAGCTTTGCGCAAATCGATCGTGTTATTGCGCAACGATGACAAACGTTTGCCATTGGCGAAGAAAACCAAAGTGTATTTCGAGACCTATTTCCAGCAGGGACGCAATGCAGGAGAAGCGATTAAAGTTTCGAAACCTTCCTATCCCGGCTTAGAGTTCGTATCAACCAAAGAAGAAGCCGATGTGGTATTGCTCTGGTTGGTCCCTACGAGCGGCGGATTGTTCAGCTCACAAGGATCAAAAATCGATTTGAATTTGTCGGCCAATCGCATTGATGTGAATCACGTGAATGAGATTTTAAACGCCAAACCGACGATCGTAGCGATCAATTATACCAACCCGTGGGTGATCGAAGAAATCGATAAAGGAGCAGCGAAATCGATTATCGCAACCTTTGGTACGACACAAGATGCTTTATTGGATATCGTGACGGGCGCTTATAAACCTACGGGAAAAATGCCATTTACGACGCCAAGAAGTCAAGCAGCTGTGGAAGCGAATAAATCGGATGTGCCAGGGTATATGGAGGGGCGGAATTATGGATTATTTGCCTTTGGGCATGGATTGA
>CALLKB010000018.1 GCA_938008575.1 uncultured Cytophagaceae bacterium
GCAATCAAGCTGAATGAATCCCGTTGGCTATGAAAAGGGATGTAAATAATACCACCATTAGTAGCATTAAAGCCATTATTCATGAGGACGCTTGCCACCATTTTGGCCTCTAAATATCCCTGAAATTTTCCTTCCTCATCGGTTACCGGCAAGATGGAATATCCACTTGCCTCAAACCATGGGAGACTTGCGAGGATATCTTCTTCAGATTCTAACATGTAATGGCTTATGTTTTCGCGCAATTGGTCAATTTTGCCATCGGGATGAAGGGCTTGTGCCAACATCCTTTCACTCACATTTCCGATTAATGTTTTTCCATCGAGTACAGCCAAGCTCGCTTGCTTGGATTGGTGCAAGATTTTCAATCCCTTTTGGATAGAATCCTGAAGGGATAGCGTCGGATAATCGTAGGAAAGGTAGGTGAGGGCCAACATCCTATAAGGGGGTTTTATCGAGCCAATGCTGTAAAATCTCGTTGAATTCTTCGGGTCTTTCCATCATGGGAGCATGGCAACAGCGGTCAATGAATTGCAATTCTGATCCTGGAATCAAGGCATTGAATTCATGACCTACGTGCGGTGGCGTAATGGTGTCATTTAATCCCCAAATCAACAAAGTAGGCTTGTTAATGCGAACAATATCTTTTGCCATATTGTTCCGTTGCGCTGATTTTGCAATCGCAATAATGCGCATTACTTTGGGAATACTATTAGTGATTTCAAATACCTCGTCGACCAATTCCTTGCTTGCCGTTTTGGGGTCATAAAACGTGTATTCAACGCGTTCTTTGATGTATTCGTAATTGCCACGTTTCGGATAGGATCCACCCATGGAATTTTCAAACAATCCAGATGACCCAGTCAAGATAAGTCGCTGAATTTTTTCGGGATGTTTTAGGGTATAAATTAAAGCGACATGGCCACCTAACGAGTTGCCAATAACGCTGAATTTGTCAAGTTTTTTGAATTCGACAAAACCTTCAATGAAGGTAGTTAAGCCCTCACATCCCGCCTCTTTGATGGGCATATCGTGAATGGGCATCAGTGGGATGATAACCCTATATTTTTTTGAAAAGTGATTGATAACCCCCTGCCAATTACTCAACGCACCAAACAAACCATGCAAGAGAAGTAGGATTTCTCCTTGTCCTTCGTCAATGTATTGGTAGTTGTTCTCCTCCTTAATCGTATAATTCATTCCGTGGGGACTATTTAATTTGCAAAGTAATAAAAAAGGATTCAAACTTTTCATCCTTTTTTTAGTTTGTTAGATATTAAACTAGATATGAAGCCAATTGTTATTATCGGGGCTGGAATTGCTGGATTGCAGGCCGCCGCCCATTTGCACACTAAAAGCATCCCATTTGTTTTAGTAGAACAAGCTGACCACGCTGGTGGGCGTGTCCGCTCAGATTATGCGGATGGATTTATTTTGGATCACGGGTTTCAGGTGCTGCAGACTAATTATTCGAGTGTTCAGCGATCATTAGACTTGAAAACTTTGAATCTTTATACATTCGATTCAGGCTCAAAATTGTGGCATGAAGGTCAATGGGCTTCATTTTTGAATCCATTGCGGTCGGGTTTGAAACTGTTGGATTTAGTTCCGCATCTGATTTCGTTCAAGGATATATTTCTATTGATTCGCTTATGGTTCAAATTGCAATGGTCTACAAACGAACATGATGACTCAGGTGAAACCACTGCTGCTATGTTAGATCGCTGGGGTTTTTCTGATACGTTTCAATCCAAGTTTCTTCGCCCCTTTTTTCGGGGAATTTACTTAGATCAAAATCTGCAGCAGCCCGCTTCCTTGTTTTTCTTTTATATGCGCCAGTTTTTGGAAGGGCAAGCAGCGCTGCCAGCGAAAGGGATGGGAGAAATAGCGAATCATTTGTTGGCTTCATTGCCAACGGATTCTGTTCGTTTAGGGACAGAAGTAGTACAACTAGGCGACGATTTTGTAGAATTAAAAAGTGGAGAAAAAATCGAATTTGAACGATTGATATTGGCAGTTGATCCAGATGCAGCTGCAAGATTATTGCATGTAGATTTGCCATCAGATATATATATGGGAGCGAAGACATTCTATTTTTCAGTTCCACCTCGAAAGGAACAAGATAAATTATTGCACCTCATTCCAGGTGAGTCGAAATTGTTGCATTACTGCTTTTTATCGCAAGTTGCGCCTTCTTACGCTCCCGCAGGGAAAGAGCTATTGCAAGTAACAAGTTTGGATGTATCGTTAAATGAAAATGAGTTACTCAACCTATTAGCTGAATATGAAGATCCAACTGGATATACTTTTTTGAGAGCTTATGCAATCCCAAGATCATTAGTTAAGGTGGGCTCATTTGAGGCAATCAAACATGCCGCTCAAGCGAAGGGAATTTTATTAGCAGGGGATTATTGTGAGATGCCATCCTTACATGGCGCTTTAGTATCCGGTCAAAAGGCAGCTGTTCAAAGCCTTATTTAACTGATTTTCATCAGGGATTTTTTGGGATAATTCACGTATATTTGTCCCGTAAATTGACCCTTATGAAGAAATTATTCGTCCTTCTGACGCTTGTTTTTGTAGCTGCATCGTGTAAAAAAACTAACCCAGACTATCAAAAAGAAGCCGCCAATCCACGTTTTTTAGAGCGTGCACAAAATATGTTGACGGAAAGTATCATTCACGATATTTTCGCACCTCCTGTTTCATCTCGTATTTACATGTATTCAAGCGTGGCTGGGTATGAGGCTGCGATTTTGGGAGATCCTAAATTTAAATCATTAGTGGGTCAATTGAACGGATTCGAATCGGTAGCGAAGCCTGAGCCAGGTTTGGAATATTGTTTCCCTTTAGCATCTACACGTGCATTTTTGTCGGTGGGCAAGAAATTGACTTTTGCACAAGAATTATACGTAGAATTTGACAAGCAAATTGAAGAAGATTTCCGCAAAACCGGCATGCCGGATGATGTATATGAGCGCTCAGTTGCTTTGGGGGATTCCATTGCCGCATCCGTGATGCGTTGGGCAGCCAAAGACAATTACAAACAAACGCGTGGGTTCCGTTTTACCGTGACAAATTTGCCAGGTACGTGGACACCTACGCCTCCTGCCTACATGGATGCGGTTGAGCCGTTTTGGAATAAAGTTCGTCCGGTTATGTTGGATTCTGCAAGTCAATTCCGTGCTCCTGCGCCTTCTAAATTTGACTTGACAAAAGGAAGTCCCTATTATAAAGAGGTGATGGATTCGTATTTGACGGTGAAGAATTTAACAAATGAGCAGCGTGATATTGCCAACTTCTGGGATTGTAATCCATTTAAAATGAATATTACGGGCCATGCCATGTTTGCGACGAAGAAAATGTCGCCAGGTGGACACTGGTTGGGCATTGTTGCTCAAATTTCTCGCCAATACAAGAAAGGCTATACAGAAACAGCTGAAGCTTTAGCATTAACGTCGATTGCCATTTTCGATGGTTTTATTTCTTGTTGGGATGAAAAATATCGTTCGATTCGTATTCGTCCAGAAACAGTCATTAACGCGTCGATTGATAAATCTTGGATTCCTGTGTTGCAAACACCTCCTTTCCCTGAATATACATCGGGACATAGTACGATTTCGCGTGCGGCAGCGGAAGTATTAACGAAAGTTTATGGAGATAATGTTTCTTTCAATGATTCAACCGAAGTACCTTATGGTTTGCCACCGCGCAAATTTACTTCGTTTATACAAGCATCTGATGAGGCTTCGATCAGTCGATTATATGGTGGAATTCACTTCCGTCCAGCTCTTGATGAAGGCGCGAAGCAAGGTTCAAAAGTGGGACAATATTTATTAGCCAAAGTTAAAACACGCAAGTAATGCATGATATAGCCTCTCGCGATGACATCAAGGTTTTTGTGGATGCTTTTTACGGAGGCATGAAATCGGATGACCTTGTGGGCCATATTTTCTTAGATATCATGCACGTGGATTGGTCGCATCACCTACCTAAAATGTATGATTTTTGGGAAATGCTGCTGCTTGACGGGACAAATTATAAAGGTGCACCGATGCGTCCCCATATGGAAGTAAATCAAAAAGAACCCTTAACAATGGCTCATTTTGACCGTTGGTTCGAATTGTTTTCCGCTACGCTCGATGCACATTTTGCGGGTCCAAAAACGGAGGAAGCGAAAACGAAAGCTTGGAACATCGCGCAGACATGGGCGTATAAATTTCGACTCATAAATGAGCCGTAGACATTAGACGTTGGACGGTAGACCTTGGTCCTGAATCCATTTATTTGGACGCGAGGTGTAGTATCTATTTTAAGTCCCCAGGTTTTAACCTGTGGTTATGATTTTTATCACAGACTTTGGTGTGAGGTAGGACGCGAGGAATCGCGTCTATACATTATTCTCCAACGTCCAACGCTCAACGTCTAAAGTCTATCGTCTATTCTACAATTTCCAATAAATCTTCTTGCTATCCAGAAAGCTTGCCAATTTGATTACAATGGCTAATGCTACAAACGCATTAATAACCTGAGCCCAATCCGATGGGATATGACTGATTTGGGCAATAAATCCCACAAATACATAAGTTGTTTTCGTCAGCCACTGCGGAACTAAGGTTTCGAAAAATAGGTAAATGAATATCGAATTATTTCCCATCGAATTCAAATAATTTGGTAATTGGAAACGCGGTTTTTCGTTGATCCAATTGGCGTAAAATAGTGCCATCATGAGTGTAACCCAACCAGCAGAAGCCACTGTAAATGAAAGTGTTGCCGTGCGTTTGATGATCGGTAAACCCGCTAAATCGAGGCCATAACCTACCAATATGCCTAATAAACCAAGGCCAATTAATGTTCTTAATACTGTTTTGGGTGGAGATGTACGATGAATTAATCGGCCGATTAGCGCTCCCCAGATTGTATGAGCTGCTGTAGGAATAGCATTCATGGCTATCCAATGCCCTTGACTCAATTTACCCATTAATATCATGTCAATATAAGAGCCAAAATTTTTGTCGGGCGTGTATGCCTGATCATATCCTGGGATGTCGGTAAAGACGTACAATGAATGTGATAAGAGTAATAAAAACAAGGATGCCGCAAGTTGTAATGGGATAGAAAATCGCAGTAAGGCGAAGGTAATAATCGTTGTGAAGGCGAGTTGGCACAACACATTCCAAAGCTCAAAAACCATTTCGCCGCGATGTACACAAATCAAAATAATTCCAAAGAAAAGCAACAAGAATGATCGTTTCAGCACTTTGGGCCATAATTCCATATAGGTTGCCCCTTCATCTATGCGTTTGTAGGTAGAAAAATACAAGGCAGAGCCCGCAATCATCATAAAGCCTGGTTGGAATAAATCCAAGAAATGTAATCCTTCCCAAGTAGCATGAAAAAATTGTTGGATTACGAAGGAATGGGGGAATAAATCTTCCAATTTACTGTACACGCCTGCACTTTCGGCGGCAAGGAGAACGAGAATGAAACCTCGGAAATAATCAACGGCGGGGAAGCGTTTTTTGATCATGGGTTTAGCTTATGACGTTCAAAGGTAAACTATTTTTTTAAATTCAATTTTGTACTTTTGTTTACGAACAAAAAATTATGATTGTATCTACTTCGGGTCGGATTTGCTTGTTTGGTGAACATCAAGATTATTTGGGTTTGCCTGTCATTGCGGCTGCGATATCAAAACGTATTCAATTGAAGGGTGCTTTCCGACCAGATCGGATGGTTCATTTTGAATTGCCTGATATTCAAAAATCAGAAACATTTAGCCTGGATTTTCCGCTTGTATATACCAAAGAGCGTGATTATTTCAAAAGTGTCTTGAATGTGCTTGCACGGAAAGGGCATGTGTTTGATAAGGGTTTGGAGATAGAGGTTCGCGGAAATATCCCCATCAATTCAGGTACTTCAAGTTCATCGGCATTACTCGTATCATGGGTAGAATTGTTGAATGAAATGTACCAATTAGGTTATTCGCAAAAAGAGGTAGGGGAGATTACTTACGAAGCGGAGGTTCTGGAATTTACGGAGCCAGGCGGTATGATGGATCAATATTCAACGGCAGTGGGGAATGTGATTTATTTAGCGAGCCATCCAGAAATATCGATTACCACGTACCAGCAAGCCTTGGGAACATTTGTCCTGGGAGATTCCGGAGAACCCAAAGATACCTTGGGGATTTTATCGCGTGTTAAATTCGGGACCTTGGGAGGAATTCAAAAGATTAAGGCTATTGATCCCTCATTTGATTTGGCAACAACAACTGTGGCTTTTTGTGAGCAATATCGTAGTCAATTAAGCGAAGATGAATGGATATTGTTAACCGCTAATATGTCGGATCGGGATATACTTTTGGCAGCGAAGAAAATGTTTGAAGGAGAAGAAGCATGGGATGATGTTCGCTTAGGGAAATTGTTAAATGAACATCAGGAAAATTTGCGTGAACATAAGCAAATTTCTACACCTAAAATCGATCGCATGATCACGGCGGCTTTAGCTGCTGGTGCTTTAGGAGCTAAAATTAATGGTTCTGGGGGTGGAGGGTGTATGTTTGCTTATGCGCCAACAAATCCGGAGGCAGTCGTGGAGGCAATTGAAAAAGAAGGAGGGAAAGCATATATCATCCGAGTGGATGTGGGGACCCAACAAGAAAAAGCAAGTTTATTTTATTAAGATATGAAAAAGAGATTATTGATTTTGGCGGGCGGAATGGCATCGCGGATGAAGAAAGCGATGGCTGAAGGAGCGTGTGATTTAGATCCTACTTTGGTAGCACAGGCGAATTCGGTGACGAAGGGAATGATTCAAGTAGGGAAAAATGGAAAAACTTTAATTGATTATCAATTATACAATGCGCATTTGGCTGGGATTGAGGAAGTGATGCTTTTGTTGCATCCTACAGATACCGTTTCGCAAGAATATTGTGAGGAATTAATGGCCAAAGATGCTTGTTGGGGTATGAAGATTGTATTTGCGCGCCAACAAATCGTAGCAGATCGCGAGAAGCCAGCGGGTACAGCGGATGCGGTATATCAAGCTTTGATGCAACATGCCGACTGGCAAAAAGGACGCGTTATTGTATGTAACTCGGATAATTTATATAGCGTGAATGCCTTAAAAACATTGTGGAATTCTCCTGAACCCAATGCATTAATTTCGTATCATCGAGATAGTTTATTGTATCCAGCAGAACGTATTTCAGCATTTGCTTTGATTCGTACGGATGAGGCGGGTTATTTATTGGAGATCATTGAAAAGCCGACGGCGGAGCAGGCGGCGGAATTGATGGCTAAGATTGGTCGTTTAGGAGTAAGTATGAATGTCTTTGTGTTTGAGGCATCGACTTTCTTGCCTTATTTAGCGAAGACTCCATTTCACCCTGTTCGTAATGAGAAGGAGTTGCCTACTTCGGTTGTGATGTTTGGCGAAGGTGAGGGGCGTGGTTTTTACGCGATACCTTTGGCGGAGAATGTGCCTGATTTGACTTCGAAAGAGGATATTATGGTTATGCAGCAATATTTGGAAGAGACCTACGGGGATTTTTAACATATTTATTCCCCAGACTAAAGTCTGGGGTTATTAATAAAAAGCCCCAGGTTTTAACCTGGGGTATAGGGGTTATTTTTTAGCCCCAGGTTTTAACCTGGGGTTTCTTTTTTTTGTTATCTAGGAATTATTTGTACTTTGGTGCAAAACCTATTTAATAAGATGTCGATTGCATTTGTAATACTGTCCATAGGACTCTTGGTCTTTTTGATTACCTATTTAAAGGTAAATTCATTTATCGCTTTTTTATTGGTCAGTATTTTCAGCGGGATACTGCTAGGTTTGCCCTTGCCAGATTTAGCCAAATCGATTCAAAAAGGTTTAGGAGATACCCTAGGTTCCTTGGTGACCATCATCGTGTTGGGTGCAATGCTTGGGAAATTAGTGGCATCGAGTGGTGCGGCCCAACAAATTTCTTCGTCTTTGATTCGATTATTTGGCGAGAAACATATTAGTTGGGGCCTCATGGTCACCGGTTTCGTGATTGGCATTCCATTGTTCTATAATGTGGGATTTGTTTTGATGATCCCATTAATTTTTGCCCTTGTTCAGCGTTACAAATTAAATCCCTTGATGGCGGGCGTTCCTATGATGGCTTCATTATCGGTAGCGCATGGGTATTTGCCTCCACATCCATCTCCAGCGGCATTGGTGGCACAATTTGGTGCCAATATGGGCTTGACTTTGAGTTATGGTATATTGGTGTCGATTCCTGCGATTATTTTAGCAGGGCCACTTTTCGCGAAAACCTTAGGTCATATTCAGCCAAAGGCCTCAAAATCTTTTGTGACGCAAGAAATTCCAGCGGATGAATTGCCGAGTATGACATCTAGTTTTTTAACTGCTTTGTTGCCCGTATTCCTTTTAGTATGTACAACAGCCTTGGATATACAATTAGGAAAGGATTCGCCAGCGTCTCCGATTTTACATTTAATCGCGGATCCAGCCATGGTGATGCTGATTGCAATTTGTTTTGCGACGTATACCTTAGGGCTCCGACTAGGGAAATCGATGGAATCAGTCATGTCTATTTATGGGGATGCGGTGAAAGATGTGGCGATGATTTTATTGATTATTGCTGGAGCGGGGACATTTAAGGAGGTTTTATTAGCATCAGGTGTAAGTAAAGAAATTGCGGGTCATTTAGGGAATTTACCCATTCCTCCTCTAGTGCTTGGTTGGTTGATGGCCGCCATCATTCGCGTGTGTATTGGCTCTGCAACGATTGCTGGCTTAACGGCAGCGGGAATGATTTTGCCTATTGTGAGTGCGGGTGGTGTGAATCCCAACTTAATGGTATTGAGTATTGGCGCAGGAAGTTTGATGTTCTCGCATGTGAATGATACCGGCTTTTGGATGTTTAAAGAATATTTTAATTTATCTGTCAAAGAAACCATACGATCTTGGTCTTTGATGGAGACAATCGTTTCGATCACGGGACTCTTAGGGGTTCTTGTTTTAAATCAAATTCTCTGATTTCTTGGAATAATTTAATTTATTCCCAAATGCATTCTTTTTGTTTTCTGCGAATAGTGAAACTATTTTTTGTAGGATAGATCAAATGGGGTGCATTTTGGGCTATTTTCCTTTGAATATTCTGAGATTAGTCAATTTTGCCATTAATAATTTGGTTAAAATTTGACAGTTTATTAATATTTCTCTAATTTTCAATCAGATTGATTATTTATCAACAAATTTTTCAACCCTAACTAAACAAGTACATGAAAAAAAATTTACTCATGACTTTTTTGTTGGCTTTCTTCTCGCTTACGAGTTTAGTAGCGCAGGATAGAAAGGTAACAGGAAAGGTGACCTCGGCTGAGGACGGCTCAGGTTTACCCGGTGTAACAGTTTCGATCAAAGGAACTGGAAGAGGAACACAAACCAACGTAGACGGAGAATATACCGTTGCAGTTCCAAATGGTTCTACATTAGTTTTCTCTTTTGTAGGATTAAATGCTCAAAGTATTCAGGTAGGAAGTCAATCGGTTATCAACGTGAAGTTGACGACAGATGCACGCCAATTATCTGAGGTAGTTGTAACAGGTACAGGTACGGCGATCGACAAGCGTTCGACGGCGATTGATGTACAGGCAATTACAGCGAAAAGTTTACCATCGGTTCCTTCGGCTTCGATTGACCAAGCTTTGGTAGGTAAAATCGCCGGTGCGCAGATTTCTGCGACGAACGGTATGCCAGGCCAACCGGTAAACATCGTTTTGCGTGGTATTAACACGATTAACCGTGGAACTTCGCCGATGATCTTATTGGATGGAGTTGAATTAGGTTCAACTGACTTTGGTTCAATCGACTTAAACATCATTGAGCGTGTGGAGGTTATCCAAGGAGCTGCGGCTGCAACGATTTACGGTGCACAAGGAGCGAACGGGGTTATCCAATTGTTCTCGAAGAAAGGTAAAGCAGGTAAAGTAAACATTGACATTAATTCGTCGGTCATTACTTCTACTCCTTTGAATGTGGGTGGTTTACATAAAGCAACGATGCACGGTTTCAAGACAAATGCTAATAACGAGGTTATTGGTGGTTCAGGAAATCCTTTGGCATTAGATCCTACGTATGGTTCTTATTCAGAAAACGTAATTTTTGCAAGTACGGATCCTACGGTCTTGATCAACAAGCCATATGACAAGAACTTGAAATATTATGATCACTTCAATATGTTCTTTGTTCCTACAACGAACTATACAAACTCAGTGGCTATTTCAGGTGGTGCTGATAAAAGTGATTATAGCTTGACATTGTCAAATGCAGATAACGCAGGTCCATTCAAAAATGTGGGTGGTTTGAATCGTACGAACTTGACGGCCAACTTAGGTTTTGAGTTAGCGAAAGGTTTGAAATTGCGTTCAATTACTCAATTAGTATATACGAAGAATACAATCAATGATGGAACGGGTCGTTCAATCATTTATTCGGTATTCAACTCGCGTCCATTTGCAAACTACGATTTCAAAGATGCTGATG
Organism: uncultured Cytophagaceae bacterium; assembly: GCA_938008575.1. Classification (GTDB taxonomy): domain Bacteria; phylum Bacteroidota; class Bacteroidia; order Cytophagales; family Spirosomataceae; genus Aquirufa; species Aquirufa echingensis. The sequence continues at coordinate 10,540 of CALLKB010000018.1, forward strand.
GAAATTATCCAGCGTATTTTGGTGATGCAGTAGGTGTGAACGGTTATAACCCTAATGCGGTTAACAATTATTCTACGACAGATTCGAAGCGTATTGATATCAATCAAAGCTTGAACTTGAATTATGAAGTAAACAAGTTCTTGACTTTAGATGCGAAATATGGAATCAACTACCAAACAGATAATCGTGTTTATACTTACTTGAATCAAACAGGTAATAAGAACATTATGGACCAACAATATTGGATCTATAATTGGAATGGAAATGATGCAACAGGTGAGTTAAATAAATATGAATACACGAAATCTTTCCAAAACTTCTTGGCTTCTGCTTACATCAAGACAGACTTAGAGAAAGATTTTGGTTTGAACATTCCATTGCGCACGACGACTCAAGTAGCATTTGACTACCGTAACCGTGAAAACAAGGAGTATGTATCTTATGGTATCGGTTTGCCAAACTACACACCATTCAATACTTCGCAAGCAGCTGCAACGTATGTAGCGCGTGATTACCGTGAGCCATTCATTACGTATGGTTACTTAGCGACACAACGTTTCGATTATGGAACATTGGGAGGTATTTCAGGTGGTTTCCGTACTGACTTCTCATCTGCGTTTGGTGCGGCATCTACGCCACAAACATTCCCTCGTGGAGATGCTTACTTACGTATCTCTGAATTAGGCTTCTTCAAGAATTCTAAAATCTCAACTACATTAGAAGATTTCAAAATTCGTGCAGCTTATGGTGAGGCAGGTATTCAGCCCAATGCGTTTGACCGTTACATCACGTTGAACACGGGTGTTATTGGTTCAGGTAATGCTTTCTATTTCCCATTAACTCAATCAAACCCTAATTTGAACGTTGAGATTTCGAAAGAATTAGAGATTGGTACAGATATCGGTTTGAATTTAGGTAAGTCTTCTGCTTGGTTGAATTCATTGAATTTCTCTGGATCTTACTGGAAGCGTTCTACTGATAATGCGATCTTTAACGTAGATGCAGCACCTTCTACAGGTATCGGTACAGTAAAAGATAATGCATTTTCATTAGCATCTTCAGGTATCCAAGCGAGCTTAAATGCACAAATCTACAAGGATGCGGATTGGACTTGGAATTTTACAACAAACTTTGGTAAGCAAACTTCTGAAATTACAGCGGTTCGTGGTAATGCAGAGGTTGTTGTATTATCTGCTGCAGGTTCATCTGGTTATGTTTTACGTGCAGGTGAGAAAATCGGTCAATTGTATGGTTTCATGGGAGTTCATAGCTTAGATGCTAAATTGCCAGATGGAACAGATGCAATTGCAGCTGATAAGCGCTCAGCTTATGAGGTAGCAAGTAATGGCTGGGTGGTTAACAAATCAACCAAGGCGCCATATTTCTCTACGAAAATGTTCAGCTTTGGAGATCCAAACCCTGCATTCAATGCATCGTTTATCAATGAGTTGTCATACAAAGGAATTGTAACATTCAACTTACAAGTTGATTTAGTTCAAGGAGCTCATTTGTACAACCAAACAAAAGAATGGATGTACCGTGATGGTATTCACTCTGATTACGATCAGCCAATTACTATTAATGGAGAAACACAAGCTTACACTGCGTTCTACAGAAGTATTTATGCAGGTGGTGCAGCGAACGGAACAAAGAACTACTTCTATGAAGATGCTTCTTTCTGGCGTTTAAGAAACCTTTCTTTTGGAGTTGATATTGCAAAATTGACAAAAATCAAATTTACAAATCACCTCAGATGAAATCAACGAAGAGCTTGTCAGAATCAAGCTGGAAAATTTCAAGAAAATTGAAGCAATGGATGTTGAAGAAGTTGAGGAGTTCCTAAATGATTTGCTTATTTCAACTGATATTGTAGTTGAAGGTATGAATTTAGTTAGTAATCTGACAAGTGGAGAAGCGATCGCTTACAGAGCTCTGGCAAAGTTAGCCCAAGGAATCGAACTAGCAATCCATTGGATTCAATCTAACACAGAAACTGAAGAAGATGATGTGTTGGGCTTGCGTGAGGATAATGACGAGCTGTGATGTTCCCTGGGATGATTTAAAACCAGAAACTAAAAATAAATTAATTTTATCTGCTGAAAATAAATCTTTTTCAGATTTCAAGATGTACCCAGAAATTGGTGCCTTCGTTGTCAAAGAGCGAGAAGATTTTTGGAGATCTGTGGGGTGTTTTACCTGCCTCGAAGGAGAAAAGGGGCAGGATGAATTTGGTTATATAACTTTGGGTGGTGTAACGCTTTTAAATTATAAAGATTTAATAAATGATTTAAGGCTTCCTGCGGTAGATACACCAACCTTGGAAATATCAACAAATGTTTGGATATGTCCAGTGTGCTCAAGATGGATACTAGATTATATACCCAAATATGACACTATACCGATAAAATCCATGTAACAATATCAAAATAAATAAAATATTGATGATTGTATAAGAAATATTGAATAATTAATTGTTACCATAATATTTTCTATCAATGGATTTGTTGGTTTAATTAAATTTAAAAGGAAACTAAAAATGAAGCTTGAAGTACTTTCTTTAATTTTCAAAAGTACAAAATATCTAAAATTCACTGAAGAACAGATGCTTAAATATTGCACGAACTTTGATGATGTAGAAGTTACAAATAGAATTATAGCAAACGACGCTACGAAAGCAGTATTAGATGCTATTCCAGATTGTAAAATTCCAGTTTGGGAATTTAATAATCCAAATCCACAAGAA
>CALLKB010000019.1 GCA_938008575.1 uncultured Cytophagaceae bacterium
TGCAAGGAGGTGATCGTACTTGGCTGTTTGGTGCGTCTTATGAAAAAGGTGGCGTTGTAGACAAGTTGCTTGAATCCTTTGCGGGACCTCATGATGCAATAGGTGGTTCAGCATCGGGTTTGTATAACAAGCAAGGCAATGCAACGGAAAATCAAAGCAAGTTAGGGGCAGTAGCTTATGAAACGTGGAGTGGTGTGGCATTAGTTCCATCCGCTCCATTTGCTGCCGCACAGGGCTTACCGCCGGAGGTATGGAAGGCGATAAGCATTCTCTTAGGGGCGGCTCAATGAAAAAACTTTTGATGTTTTTCTTTTTCTTGCCGTTATTAACCGGATGTGTGGGAGCTGGGATCGCTACATTTGGAGTAGTTGCTGGTACCCCTGATTCTTCTGGACTCATTGGTGCGGGTCTTCCTCGTCAGGAAAGGGTTGACTTTCCCTTTGGTGCTCGTTGGGTCAAAGAAGGTATGACACGAGATAGCCGGCGAACAGATTGGATTGCGTGCGGAGGTGACGAAGATTTAACAAATGGTTTTAGAGCTAACCCCAAAGTTGATTCGTTCGAGTCGTTGGAGAGCCAATTGACGGCGCGTAATAAGCAGTTATGGATGTGTATGAACGCGGAGGGCTACCAGTATTTTAATGATGGGTATGCGTTTGGAAATCCCAAATTGCCGGGGAATGACAAACGATGTGGAGCAAATTGTTTGTATCCTTGAATGGATTAGAAATGATCGAAAACGTGAGCTGGCATTCCCCCAAATCAGTAGACATATTTCATCACGCAGTCCGACTTGCGCGCCAAAGTGGTGCGCATTTCTTGCTCAAGTTTTCAGTAGCCCCGCCGATACCCTAGACAAGTCAGTTTTATCTTTCATATCTACCATGCGCTCACGCCATTTTTCTGTTGTTGCTTTCGTGTTGACCAGCCTTTTGGCTTGGGCTGCGCCTGCCTCGGCCGAGTGGAGCGAGCTGGTCAAGGAAGACGAAGCCACGTACTACTTTGACAAAGAAGCGGTCATGCCCGTGCACGTGTCGCGTTTTGCTTGGGTGTTGACCG
>CALLKB010000020.1 GCA_938008575.1 uncultured Cytophagaceae bacterium
TGCTCCCAACGCTTTAATTGCGTTGCAGTCATTACTTGATTTGGGCTTAATAATTCACCACCCGCACCTACTACAATATCATTAGGTGCCGTAATTGCTACTTTATAGTTACCAAAATTCAGCGTGAATTCACCTTGTCCCAAAAACTGCTTGTGCTGCCAGCCATAGACGTCATTGTAAACCGCTAAACGAGGGAACCAGTGCGCGATGAAATAATTCGCGATGTTTCCATTGCCTAAAATCTCATAGCCAGAACGACCATAATAAGCCGTAATCAAATAATTCCAATCAATGCCAAAGCTTACCGAAGCCCCCGATTTTAACGGAGTGGGTAAATCGATGCGCATCATCGTTTGATTAATGGTGTGACGCAATGGATTGCCTTTGGCATCTTTTACAGCTGTGATTTTATAGCCGTAATCTTTAGGGTCTGTTAATTCTTGGAAAGCACCAGCGCTGATGCCATTTTTGATTTCACCCGTTTTGGTAGTTTTGCCAGGAGCATTTTTTTCAAATAGATTTTGGTCTAATTGAATCCATAAATAAGGCAAATCATCTGGAGAATTATTGTAATACGTGATCGTTTCTGATCCAATAATCTTACGATTAATGTCATCTAATTCGACTTTGATATCATAATCTGCGCGTTGCTGCCAGTAATCTTTGCCCGGTGAACCGCTCGCAGTCCGGTAAGTATTAGGCGTAGGCAAAGTCGATTCTAGTTGTTCAAATCGGTTGTTTGCGTTAAAGGAGGTTTGGGCTTTCGCGGGCAACAAGATGATAGTCAGCGCGATGAGCTGGAGTAGTTTTTTAAGCATGTTGAAAAGGTTATTTTATGCAAAATAGGAAAATTTATTTAAAAATATAGCTGTGCTAATCTGTGCTAAAATTTATTTGTATATAATAGGTAGATTATGTAAGTTTGGAACTTATAGAAATAAAAATCATTAAGCATTATATAGCATGAGCGTCATCATAGGTCAGAAAGAATACTTTAAGGGCATTGGTCAAATTAAATTTGAAGGTGCAGAATCAGATAATCCCTTCGCTTTTCGTTACTACGACGAAAACCGTATTGTAGCTGGTAAGAGCATGAAGGAACACCTTCGTTTTGCCATTGCGTATTGGCATTCTTTTTGTGGTGATGGGGCAGATCCTTTTGGTCCAGGTACACACCACTATCCATGGGATGTGGCAAGTGATGCGCGTCAGCGTGCAGCAGATAAAGCCGATGCGGCATTTGAGTTTTTTACGAAGATAGGTGCTCCTTACTACTGCTTTCACGATGTGGATGCAATAGATGGTCATAATGATCCCAAGGAATTTGGCGATCGTGTTAAATTCATCACGGATATTTTTGCCAAAAAACAAGCAGAAAGCGGCGTGAAACTTTTGTGGGGAACAGCGAACTTGTTCTCAAACGAGCGCTATATGAATGGTGCTTCCACCAATCCTAATTTTGAAGTAGTCGCTCATGCAGGTGCTCAATTAAAAGGAGCAATCGACGCAACGATTGCGTTAGGTGGTGAGGGATATGTTTTCTGGGGAGGTCGTGAAGGTTACATGAGCTTGTTAAACACGAACATGAAATTAGAGCGTGAGAACTTCGCACGTATGTTACACACTTGCGTAGAATATGCGCGACGCAATGGTTTCAAAGGTAAGTTCTTTATCGAACCTAAGCCTTGTGAGCCTACAAAACACCAGTATGATTACGATGCGGCAACGGTAATTGGATTCTTGCGCGAGTTTGATTTGTTATCGGAATTTGGCTTGAATTTAGAAGTAAATCACGCCACTTTAGCGGGGCATACTTTTGCACATGAATGCCAAGTAGCTTCTGATGCAGGTATGTTAGCTTCCATTGATGCAAATCGTGGTGATACGCAAAATGGCTGGGATACAGATCAATTTCCTACGGATATTTACGAATGGGCGGAGGCTATGGCTATCATCTTAAAGCAAGGTGGTTTAGCTGGTGGCGGTATTAACTTCGATGCAAAACGTCGTCGTAATTCAACGGATATGGCGGATTTATTCTATGCACACATTGGGGGGATGGATACAATTGCTCGTTCATTACTAATCGCTGAAAAATTAGCGAAACATGGTGAAATGGATCGTTTGAAAGCAGAACGTTATGCAAGTTTCAACTCGGGTAAAGGAGCGGATTATGCAGCGGGCAAATTGAAATTAGAAGATTTATACAAAATCGCGATTGAGGTAGGGGAACCTGCTCAGATCTCTGGTAAGCAAGAATACTTAGAGAATTTGTTAGGCCGTT
>CALLKB010000021.1 GCA_938008575.1 uncultured Cytophagaceae bacterium
CAACGGCGAAGAAGACGGATACGCAAGTTGATTTGTTGGTGCGTGTGACGGATACTGGAATTGGGATCAGTCCAGAAAATTTAAAGAAATTATTCTCGGCCTTCCAACAATTAGATAATTCAACTTCGAAGAATTACGGCGGAACAGGCTTAGGATTAGCGATTTCTCGTGAATTCTGTAAAATGATGGAAGGTGAAATCGGTGTTGAATCAGAGGAAGGAAAAGGTAGTACATTTTGGTTTACCGTACGTTTGGCAATTGGTGATGCGTCAAAAGCCTCTTCGATTCATCAGGCAGACCGTTTCGATATTGCTGGGACTTTAAAAGAAGTGCATGCTCGGATTTTATTGGTTGACGATAATGCGACCAACCGGAAAGTAGCGTCTCAAATATTAATGAAAGCGGGTTGTGTGGTCGAGACAGCCACGAGTGGGAGGGAGGCAATCGATCGCTTGTCGAAGGATACCGATTTTGATTTAGTCCTCATGGATATTCAGATGCCGGAAATGGATGGAATGGAGACCACTCGCCGACTGAAAAAATCGCTTATCGAATTACCTCCGATTGTTGCTATGACCGCTTATGCGATGAAAGAAGACAGGGAGCGATTCTTGGCTGCGGGAATGGATGATTATTTAGCGAAACCGATTAGAGCCCAACAGCTTATTCAAATGGTAGGGAAATGGGTTCATGATGGACATGCGCCTGAGGATGTTATCCTGGATCTATCCCAACATGTGGTGGATGAAGAGGTTTTGAAATCGCTATCTGATGCCGTGGGTGGAGATCCTGTTTTTGTTGAAGGGATGTTGGTCGAATTTATCGCAGAAGCCGAAGAGCAAATTGCTTTGGCTGAACAAGCTTATTCTCGAAACGACTGTAAAGGTGTACAATCGGAACTACATACCTTGAAAGGAAATTCGGGTACGTTGGGAGCAGCCCAAGTCCACAATATTTGTGAGAAAATTGAGTTGAAGGCCAAGGTCTGTGAGTTTAGCCAATTTCCCCATGAGATCGTAGAATTGAAAGAAGCATTAGCTGCTTTTAAGCAGTTGATTTCAGACAGATTCGCCTAATACGTGCCATAATGGCCGATTATCTTTGCGTGAACCCCAGTGATTCACGCCAAAATTTCCGTTATTTATTCTTGGTTGTTCAATTGCATAAAGTCCTGCAAATATTTTAACCACATGAATCCAAATAACTATACTTCCCAATCGAGTGTCATCATTCAGCAAGCGATGGAAATTGCGCAGGAGAGAGGCCAACAGGCCATCGAGACTGGGCATTTGTTGCAGGCGATTTTACAAGATGATACTCAAACCGCTTCATTTCTTTTGAAGAAATTAGGCGTGAATCCTTCCCAAATCCAAACAGCTTTACAGCCCATATTAAACACCTATCCGAAGGTATCAGGCGACCAAGCTTATGCAAGCAATGCTTTGCAACAAGCCTTGCAACGGGCAGATAAATTAAAAGCGGATTTTGGAGATACGTTTGTGAGCGTGGAGGTTTTGTTTTTATCCTTATTGGATGGAAACGATTCCGTGGCCGATGCCTTGAAAAAGCTCGGATTAACAACGAAGAATTTTAAACAAGCAATCATCGAACTAAGAGGAAATAGAAAAGTGAACGATCCACATGCAGAAAGTACTTACCAGTCTTTGG
>CALLKB010000022.1 GCA_938008575.1 uncultured Cytophagaceae bacterium
ACAAGGTGACTGGAGTTCAGACGTGTGCTCTTCCGATCTGTAAAACCATGTTGCTAAATAATGTTTATGGCAAAGATGGCCAAATGGAAAAAGGTGTTTCGCTATCATTTTTATTGCGCACTGGTGAATGGAGTTTCCCTAAACCGATTCGGATTCAAAACTTTAAAAATAAATCAGAATATTCAGAATATACGTTGGCCCCCAATGGTAAGGTTCTATTAATGACCACTGAAATGAAGGATTCTTATGGCGGAAAAGATATCTATGTCTCGTTTTTAAAATCAGACGATACTTGGACAGAACCTAAGAATATTGGAGCTGCGGTTAATACAGGTGAGTCTGAAAGTACGCCTTTTATTGCTCCTGATGGTCAGACAATGTATTTCTCATCAAGTGGACATGTTGGTTATGGTAATAACGATATATTTCTTACGCGTAGATTAGATGATAGTTGGCTCAATTGGTCCATTCCGGAAAATGTTGGTCCAGTAGTTAACACAAACCAATGGGATGGATATTTTACCGTGTCTGCGCAAGGGGATTATGCCTATTTTAGTTCAGTGGAAAACTCCATGGGTGCTGAAGATATTTACCGCATCAAAATTCCGGAAAAAGTAAAACCACAGACATTGGTTCAGGTTTCGGGGCAAGTGATAAACCAATTGAGTAAATTAGCAATTCCAGCGAAAATACTAGTAAAATCAAGGGTCTCGTCAGATACGATGCAAATTGATTATGATCCCTATTTAGGGGATTTTAGTTTCATGTGGCCAACGAAAAAACCGTTCTACATGGAAATAAGGGCAAAAGGATTTGTGACTCGGCGGGAGAATTTTGATTTTCGGGATCAAGCCAAATACTTCGAATCGGTTCAATTATTGGGTTTAGTGCCTATTGAAATGAATAAGCAATATAAGGTTCCTAATCTTTCTTTTATTCAAAGTAAATCCGAAATCTCGAAGGAGTCCTACCCTGCTTTAGATGAAATTGTTTTGATTTTACAAGAAAACGAAGGATTACATTTGTTGGTAGAAGGACATACCGACAATCAAGGAGACTGGGATGAGAATTTAAAACTTTCTTTGGAGCGTGCGAATCAAGTTAAGAGCTATTTAATTTCGAAAGGTATTTCTGTTAATCGAATAGATACAAAAGGTTGGGGTGGTACGAAACCATTGAATACAAGTACCCTGGAAGAAAAAAGGCGTTTGAATCGTCGGGTTGAATTTAGTTTTTTTGTTGTGCAATGACCGAAAATAAAGCAATCTATTTTGAGCAATTAAATGGTATCCGATTTATCGCGGTGCTTTTGGTGTTGTTGGATCATTGGCTGATCCCCATAAATCCTTTTTCCTTTTTAGGGCATTTAGGTGTTGTGATTTTCTTTGTGTTAAGTGGCTTTTTAATCACACGAATTTTATTTCAAAATGCAGATGATTGTAGGCAAAATCATTCGTCTATTTTGGTGAAAATTATTCGGTTTATGTATCGAAGGTCCTTGCGGATATTCCCTATCTACTTTTTACTGTTATTGATTGGATTGGTGTTTTCTTTGTCAAATTTTAAAAATTTGTGGCCCTACCTCGTGTTTTATTTGCCTAATTTTTACATCATGACAAAGGCAACCTGGCTGGGTATTTGGGATCATCTTTGGTCATTAGCAGTGGAAGAGCAGTACTACCTCGTTTTTCCCTATTTTGTCTTGTTACTTGCTCCGCGCAAGTATCCGCTTTTGTTTATTTTGATGCTTTTGGTTGGTTTGGGAACACGATTTGGATTTTATGCCTTTGCTAGTTCAGAGATGCAAGAGCAAAATTGGATGTGGTGGTATGTTAATCCATTTGCAGCTTTGGATTGCTTTGGTTTGGGTGGAATTTTGGCCTATTTATTTCATTACAAACAAAATTACTTTCAATCTGTTAAGTTTCTTAAAGTAGGTTTAATAGTTAGTTTAATTGCATTTCTTGCAATTCTGAATTTAGGGGAGCTAACCATTTTTCAACATGCGAATATTTGGTCCATTGTTTTTGAACGAATTTCCGGAGCATTTTTTTCTTTTTTCTTGATCGCCTTATCTATTCGGAAAGACACATGGATATTAAGTGCTTTTTTGAAGTCAAAACCTGTATCTTATTTAGGCTCAATTTCTTATGGGATTTATTTGTATCACAATGTTGTGATGAATTATTACCACGATGAAGGAAATACAATTTGGTTTTATTTAAATAAGTATCTTCCAAATTTTCATTTAGAATTGGTTAATTTTACAATCTACAAGTTTATAATAAGCTTTTTATTTCTTGTATTTTTATCAAGTTTATCTTGGTTTATAATAGAACAGCCGATCAACAAATATAAAAATCGTATTTAATGCAAAAGGAGTTAGAATTAATCGTTGTTATTCCTGCTTACAATGAAGAAGCATGTATACGAGAAGTGGTGCCTAATTGGATTGAGGGGATTAGTCAAATAATACCTAAAGATAAATTTAAGTTATTGATTATAAATGACGGTTCTCGTGATAATACGGGTACTATTTTAGATGAATTGACGGGTATTTATCCCAATTTAATTGCCAAACATCAGTTGAATGGTGGACATGGGAATGCGATTTACAACGGCTATCAAATGGCAATTGATATGAATCCAGCATTTGTATTTCAAACGGATTCAGATGACCAGTTTGATCCCCGTGATTTTCATAAATTTTGGGAGAAACGTAATGAATCTGATTTTGTTCTAGGATTTCGAGAAGTTCGTCATGATGATCCATTCCGCTTATTAATTACTCGTATTTTAAAATTTTCTTTATTGTTCATATACGGAACTTATATTCATGACGCGAATATTCCATTCCGATTGATTCGTACGAGTTTTTTAAAGAAACTAATTGCTGCTTTACCCAAACAAGTTCCTTTCGCTCCCAACATCTTCTTAGCTGTATTGGCAAAGAAATCTGGTCAAACCTTATTTGATATTCCTGTATTACACAAAGAACGAGAAACAGGTGAAGTGTCTATTCGACACATGAAACTTCTAAAGGTTTGTTGGCAAAGTTTTAAAGAACTAAGCACATTTCGATTCGCATTGAATCGAATGGTGAAGGAGATTAAAAAATAATTAAAAAGGCTAATTCAATTCTGAATTAGCCTTTTTAATTAAAGTAATACGATTAAGCTTTTGATTATAGCCGTTAAGCGAATGGCATCTAAGATACGTGCTTCTGTAGCCCCATGGTTCTTGACCGACTGCTCATGTGATGAGACACACATTTCACAACCATTGATTGCTGATACAGTTAAACTAGCAAGTTCGAAAAACTCTTTGCCTAAAACAGGATTCATCATGATGGACATGCGAATACCTGCTGGTGCTGTATTGTAATATTCTTTATCTACAAAGTGCTTGAAACGATAAAAAATATTGTTAGCATTTAACAAAGAAACCAAGGCATGAATTTCATTGATTTCAGCTTCAGTCGCTCCTTTTGTTAACGCTAACTCCGTTAAGGAAGTTATCGTTCTTTCGTGTTTCTGATTGACTGAAACTGCTAACGCTAATAGAATTGCTTCTTTTTCGTTCAATGTTTGCGCTCGTAATGCATTCGAAACATTAATTTTTAAATCTTTGATGTAACGGTGATCCGCAGCATCCAAAGTGTCTAAAAGGGCAAAGGATTCTGTAGCAGGGATATTGATCTCTGCTAATAAATTATCTTTAGTCTCACTCATGGTCGTTGATTTTAAAAGCCCCAGGGAACCCTGGGGCTAAAAGAATATTATAATGTTGCTTCTCCTGCTTTCCAGTTACATGGGCAAAGCTCATCTGTTTGTAAAGCATCTAATACACGCAATACTTCGTCTACGTTACGACCTACTGAAAGATCATTTGCAGAAGCCCAACGGATGATACCGTTTTGGTCAGCGATGTAAGTAACTCGGTATGCAACCTTCTCTCCTTCTGTCAAAATTCCTAATTCTTCAGCTAAGCTTTTAGAAGTATCTGCCAACATAGGGAATTTCAAACCACGTAAATCATCGTGATCTCTTCTCCATGCTGCGTGTACGAATTCTGAATCTGTTGATGCTCCGATCAATGTTGCATCACGGTCAGCGAAATCACCGGCACGACGGTTGAATTCAGCAATTTCAGTTGGGCAAACGAAAGTAAAATCTTTTGGCCACCAAAACATTACTAACCACTTACCATCTTTCTTGTGATCTTCTGAAGTAATTGTCGCAAATTCTTTTCCTTGCTCTAAAGAAACAACTGCCGTTTTTGAAAATGTAGGAAATTGGCTTCCTAAACCTAACATGTAATTTGCCATTTGTATAAGTGTTTTGTTTGTTCGTTTAAAATGATGTTGCAAATATCGTAGGTTAAAATCTATCAATCAAATCTATATTTTTTATATTTGTATAGATTTTGACTATATAATGACAATTACACAACTGGAGTACATCGTCGCGCTCGCCGACCTGCAAAGTTTTTCCAAAGCAGCTGATTATTGCTGTGTATCTCAACCCAGTTTGAGCATGCAAGTGCAAAAATTGGAAGATGAATTGAACATGACCTTGTTTAATCGAAAGGCTAAGCCATTAGAACCAACACTTGAAGCAAGAGAAATTTTAGCAAAAGCTCGAATCATTCTTTCGGAAAGTAAATCCATACTCTCTCTTACAAAAGGTTGGTCTACACAGGTTACGGGAAATCTTGCAATTGGAGTTATCCCAACGATAGCACCATATTTAATGCCACGCTTTCTGGCTGATTTCCAATTGAAATACCCCAATTTAACTATTAGCGTTTCGGAAACTACCACAGAGAATATTAAGCATGAAATTGCTGAAGGTCGAATTGACATAGGCATACTTGTTACCCCTTTAAATTCAAATTTGATTGAGATTCCACTTTATTACGAGGAATTATTCCTGTATTCTAATGTCTGGGAAGATGATGGATCTAAATTAAGTGCCACTCTTGATCCTACTAAATTGTGGCTTTTAGAGGAGGGACACTGCTTAAGTAATCAAATTAATTCTATCTGTAACCTGAATGCAGGTGCCCGAATATCTAATTCATTGACTTATCAAACGGGAAGTTTAGAAACGATAGTCCGAATGGCTGATTTGGGATTTGGTCAAACAATTATTCCGCAAATGTTTGTTGATTATTTAGATAATAAATCAAAAGAGAAGGTACATCCACTTCCCAAGCCTACACCAATTCGTGAAGTTTCACTTGTTCATGCGAAGTCCTATTCACGTAAAGCTATTATTAATGCACTTAAATTAGAGATATTAGCACATATTCCGATGCAATGGCAGTCTATTGCTGATCGAACGATTATACCAATATAGCTTGAAGTTGTTCGGTTCTTCTTATTTTTAAAAGGAAATAGATACTGGCTATAAACACAAGGCCTAATATCAAAATACCTAAGCGCATGTTGCCAGTCAATTGGATGATTAAGCCAAAAATGAATGTCCCCAACACGGTTGATAAGCGATCACATGCATCATAAAAGCTGAAATAGGAACTCGTGTCTTGTTCATTTGGAGGACACATTTTGGCGAATGTCGCCCGACTATTCGATTGGATCCCCCCCATCACAAAACCTATGCCAGTGGCCAATAAATAAAAATTAAATTGATCATTTACCGTATAGGCGAAACCACAAATGGCAACCCAGACGATAACGATAGCTAGTAATGCTTGTATATTACCGAATCGTTGAGAAAGTTTTGCACAAAAATAAGCTCCTGGTATCGCGACTAGTTGAATCAATAGAATGGTTATGATCAGTGCGTCTGTTGGCAAATGCAATTCTTCACTACCAAATAATGCTCCCAAAAACATAACAGTTTGCGCTCCCATGTTGAAGAGAAAAAAACTAGCCAAGAAGCGCTTTAGTGCTCCAATATTTTTCACTTCTTCATATACCTTTTTAAGTTCCTTCCAACCGCCTAACCAAATGTTTTCACCTCGATGGCTTCTTTGTTTTCCGTCTGGTAGGTAATGAAAAGGTATTTGCGCAAATACTAACCACCAAATTCCCACACTTAGAAATGATATTCTAGAAGCTAAATCTCCAGAAAGATTGCCGTACCATTGCGGCATCATCACCATCGTTAAATTTTGGATAAGTAAAAGAACACTTCCTATGTAACCCATTGTAAATCCTTTGGCACTTAATTGGTCAAAACGGTCAGGGCTTGCGATTTCAGGTAAAAAGGAATTATAGAACACCATACTTCCTCCCCATCCGATGATGGAAAATAGAAAACCAAATGTTCCAATGTAGTAATTTCCTTTTTCGAAAAAGTAAAGGCTAATACAACTAAATGAACCTAAATAACAAAAAAATCGCATAAACGATTTCTTGTTTCCTTTGTAATCAGCTATTCCTGAAAGTAATGGCATTAGTATAGCTAACAGTAAAAATGCACATGAAACAGTGTATGAAAATATAACCGTATTACTTAAATGCATCCCTAGAAAATCGATCTCTTTATTACCTGAAGCACTGACAGCAGCGAAAGGATAATAAATCGGGAAAATCGCACTCGTAATGGTTAAAGAATGAACCGAATTCGCCCAATCATAAAATGCCCACGCATTTAAAACCTTGGGATTATTTAGTTCGTTTTTCATCCTTAAAATAAGCCAAGTTGTTCACCTTTAGTAGAATCCTTTAGAATTTGTTCAGTTGGGTAATTCTTGATTTCTAAAGGAATATCTTCACTTTTAGATTCAGTTGGCTCCTCTTCTAAGGTAATTGTTTGTCCCACAACAATTGTTTCCGGTTCCTCTGGCGCATCTTCTTGCTGCTCTTCTACAACTGGAATAGATTCAACTTCTACCACTGGCAATGTTTCTTTATCAGTAGACTCATCTTCTTCCACTTCGTTAATTGGTGATTGAGTCAGTTCTTCTGACTCGGGCATAACTACTTCCGTATCAATAAACTGCGCATCAGTTAATTTGGGATAGTTTAGTTTACTACCTATTGCCTTCCAACCTCTTACGTCAACTAATTCATCAATTGGGATTAACTCAATTTCAGAAGTTTTGCCATCAGGCTTATGCTTTATCTGAACATTGGGTGCATAATTTATGCTAGAAGCAACCAATTTAGATGCCTTATGATCTGAAATGAACAAGAACTTCTTATCAACTGTTGAAGTCTCAATTTTAAAACGCTTAATGAAATGCGTTTTATTTGAACCATCAAAATAGATAGCAGATATAATACCATTCGGATTGAATTTAGCTAAAAGTGCTATTTCTTCTGCCGGATAGCGATTAGTAAGTTCAAAATTGGTTAACTCATAATTACCAGAATTATAGATGGCCAAAATATTATCATTTGGCTCAAAATTACCTACATGGTCACCATGTTGGTCTCTATTCAGTCGGCCAATTGTAGGGTCATACCAAATATCGACTCCGCCCAATGTAGAAACTCCAGCACTTTTCTGAACAATCTTCCGAACTGGATATTTCGTTAAAACATTCCCAAGGGATTCGCGTCCCTTGATTGCTAGTTTAGCAAAATCATAATCAAATTGCTTGTTCTTAGCTGTACAATTGGCAGTTAAATTGATACTAATTACCTCAGCTTCCCCGTTTTCATTCGCAGAGAAGTAAGAAATTTTCGATTTATTATCTTGGCTAACAATTCTGTATTCGCGGTCACGTGTTACAGATGTTACCTTAAATCGTTTCACATAGGAAACTCCAGTCTTCCCATCAAAGTAAACGACATTATATACTTTACGGTCATCATTCTTTTTGAATACGCTAACGTATAAGATGTCTTTCCCTACGAATACTTTTTCCTGCACTTTTGTCACGACGCAAGTTCCATTTTGTCGGAATACGATAATATCATCGATGTCAGAACAATCCATGACAAATTCATCCTTCTTCAAGCCATAACCGATGAAGCCATCTTCCCTATTCACATAGAGCTTTTGGTTTGCCTGGGCCACAACCGTAGCTGTAATGGTATTGAAACTTTGAATTTCTGTCTTACGCTCTCTGCCTTTGCCGTATTTCTGTAACAGATGCTTGAAGTAATCAATTGAATAGCGAATGAGGTTAGCTAAATTATCCTCAACCTCTGCTAATTCATCTTGCAAACGCTTCATCGCTTCATCAGCCTTAAAGCTATCAAACTTAGAGATACGCTTAATACGAATTTCTAATAAGCGTAATATGTCTTCTTCTACGATTTCGCGATAAAAATCCTTTTTGTAGGGTTCTAAACCTTTGTCAACCATCGCGATAACAGATTCAAAGGTTTCACATTCCTCAATATCACGATAAATCCGATTTTCAATAAATATTTTTTCAAGAGAGCTAAACAATAAGCGCTCCATTAATTCATTGCGGCGAATTTCTAATTCTTGTTTGAGCAATTCAACCGTTTGATCCGTACTGACGCGTAATATCTCAGCAATACCTATGAATTGTGGCTTTTCGTCAACAATGACACAGGCATTAGGTGATATAGATACTTCACAATCCGTAAATGCATATAGAGCATCTATTGTTACGTCTGGCGAAATTCCCGGTGCTAGTTGAATTTGAATTTCAACATCCTTAGCCGTGTTATCAATTACTTTTTTAATCTTGATTTTACCTGTATCGTTCGCTTTGATGATCGAATCAATCAAAGAAGTTGTTGTTGTTCCAAAAGGTATCTCCTTGATTAACAGGGTTTTCTTGTCAAATTCTTCAATCTTTGCTCGAACGCGAATTCTTCCACCACGTAATCCATCATTATAGTTTGATACATCAATCATTCCACCTAATTGGAAATCAGGATATAAAATAACTTTCTTGTTATTTAATAAATCTATGGATGCTTGAATGATCTCACAGAAATTGTGAGGCATGATTTTTGTAGCTAAACCTACAGCAATACCTTCTACTCCTTGTGCTAAAAGCAATGGAAATTTAATGGGTAATGTGATCGGTTCCTTTTTACGGCCATCGTAAGATAATTGCCAACGAGTCGTCTGGTTGTTGAATACGACATCATTCGCAAATTTGGATAAACGAACTTCGATGTAACGAGCTGCCGCAGCACTATCCCCTGTACGGTTATCGCCCCAGTTTCCTTGGCAATCAAATAATAAATCTTTCTGTCCTAGATTAACCAATGCATCATTAATAGACGCATCCCCATGTGGGTGATATTGCATCGTTTGACCGATAACATTTGCAACTTTATTAAAACGGCCATCATCCATTTCTTTTAATGCATGAAGAATACGTCGTTGAACGGGCTTAAGTCCATCTTCTACAGCTGGAACGGCACGCTCTAAAATAACGTATGAGGCATATTCAAGGAACCAATTTTCATACATGCCGGCTACGGCGATTTGATTCTGTAATGCCCCTTCTGTCGTTTCACTCATTGGTATTTGTTAATCTAATAGTTGAATTAATTGGTACAACATAATCGCCGTAGCTCCCCAAATTTCCTCCGATTCATAATAAAATCGAGGTGCGATTACGGCTTCATTCATGTACTGCAGTTCATGAAAGTCCATCGCATCAGGATGTTTGAAAAAAGCTACAGGTATTTCAAAAATACGACTAATTTCTCTTTTATTTACTTGGTAGCTGAGGTTTTTATTTAGAATGATGTAATAGGGCTGAATCCAGAAATTTGATACCTCTACCCAATGCGGTTCTAGCTCCGTTAAATCATCTTCAGCTAATTGTATCCCGATTTCCTCTGCTACTTCTCGGATGGCGGTATGTCTTAGGTTCAAGTCCGTTTCATCTTGTTTGCCTCCCGGAAATGCCATTTGTGCACTGTGGTGACCGTCATAAGTATTACGCTTAATTAAAACAATTTTAGTCTCTTGATCAGGCTCTTGAATAATAATTGCAACAACAGCTGCATGCTTGGACGATTGTCGTATAAGCTCATTTTGTCTAATATGAGTCTGAATTTCTTTCAATCGGTCAAAAGGATTCTTCATATTACATAGCCGACACAATTGCCTCGGCACAGCGAATGCCATCTAAAGCTGCCGACATGATTCCCCCTGCATAACCTGCACCTTCGCCACATGGATACAAGCCTTTTAAAACTGGGTGTTCTAACGTATCGCGGTCTCTCGGAATCTTAACTGGTGATGAGGTTCTACTTTCTAGGCCGATTAATTGACCTACATTGCTACTGAAATTTCGAATTTTTCGGTCAAAATCTTGTAAACCCATGGATAAGGGTTCAGAAATGAAATCAGGTAAGAAATCACGTATTTCACCTGGTTGTAATCCTGGAACATAGGAAGTGTCATGATTCGTGTGGCTAGCTTTCCGCTTGATAAAATCCCCAGTTAATTGCGAAATGGCTTGTTGGGTCCCTCCTACCAAATGGTGTGCTTTTTGCTCCAACTGTTCTTGAAGATGCATGCCTGCCAAAGGACCAAATTCTTTATACTGCGCTAAATCTTCTGGTAAAATACTTACAACAATACCTGAGTTAGCATACTTAGAATCACGTCGAGATGGTGACATTCCATTTACGACAACTTGATTTTGTTCCGTTGCAGATGGAACAATAAACCCTCCAGGGCACATACAAAAGGAGAAAACTCCTCGTTGAATTCCTTTATACTTCGTTTGGGTTACTAAACTAAAGGATGCAGGAGGTAAAAAATCGGGCCTAACAGGCAATTTATATTGACTAGAATCAATCATTTTTTGAGTATGCTCGATTCGAACACCAATTGCAAAAGGCTTTGCTTCAATAGCTATATTTTTTGACTGTAGTAATTCGAAAATATCACGTGCAGAATGGCCAGTCGCTAACAATATATGTTTTGCACCATGGCTTGTGCCATCAGCTAATACGATTCCTTGTAGCTGATTGTTTTCAATGATGAAATCAGTTACGCGGGTATTGAAGTGAACTTCTCCCCCAGCATCAATGATTGCATTTCGCATTCCTTCGATAATTCCCGGAAGTTTATTGGTACCAATATGAGGATGTGCTTCATATAAGATATTAGCATGTGCCCCAAAAGCAACAAAAGTTTCCAAAACAGAATCAATGTCCCCCCTTTTCGTACTGCGAGTATATAATTTGCCATCCGAATAGGTACCTGCCCCACCTTCGCCAAAACAATAATTACTATCTGGATTAACGATGTTATGTCGGTTAATTGCCGCTAAATCCCTTCTTCTGTCTCGAACATTATGCCCACGCTCAAAAACAATGGGCTTAACACCTGATCTTATCAACTTAATTGCAGCAAATAGCCCAGCTGGACCACTTCCAATGATGATCACATGTTTAGCATTTGTTGCTAGCTTTGGTAAGCGCAATCGATCAGAAAGATCTAACTGAAAGTTATGGTCTTTGGGATAAAAACCAATTTTGATATTAGCCTTAATTTGTCTACTTCTAGCATCAATTGATTTTTTTTCGATGCGATACTGACTCGAATTTAATAGCTTTGCACCTAATTCAGCCATTAAAAATTCATGTAACAATTCAGGTGAATTGGCTACTGCAGGATCAAGTACGAAGGATTTATATTCAGGCATTGGATTAATTTGTACAAATTTACTAATCTATTTCTAACAATTGAATGAATCAGCTTCAAAACCAAGTAAGCCCCTATTTATTACAACATCGAAACAATCCTGTGGATTGGTTTCCTTGGTGCGAAGATGCTTTATCAAAAGCCAAAACCGAAAATAAGCCAATCATTTTAAGTATTGGCTATGCTGCTTGTCATTGGTGTCATGTGATGGAACATGAATCCTTTGAGAATCTAGAAGTCGCAGTATTAATGAATTCTCATTTTGTATGCATAAAAGTTGATCGGGAAGAAAGACCCGACATCGATTATATCTACATGGATGCCTTGCATGCCATGGGTTTACAAGGCGGTTGGCCGCTCAATGTATTTTTGATGCCAGATCAAAAACCGTTTTATGGGGGGACTTATTTTCCAAAAGCTAATTGGATCCAATTGTTGAATTCGATACAACGTGCATTTTCCGAGCATCAAACAGAGTTGCAACAATCGGCTGACGGGTTTGCGGCTAATTTACAGGGTACTGATGTTGGATTATATCCATTAGAATTAACGAATATTGGCCCTCTGATTCCTTCAATACTCGCTAAAATTAAAACGGGTTTAGATCCTGTTTTTGGTGGGACGCATAAGGCACCTAAATTTCCAATACCCTCATTAATGTTATTGTTGGAACAAGTCCCTGAGAAATTATTAATGGATATTGAACTTGATTCATTAGCCGATTTACAATTAACCAAAATGGCTAATGGTGGGATTTTTGATCAAGTAGGTGGTGGATTTTCACGCTATTCTGTGGATTCAGAATGGTTTTGTCCGCATTTTGAAAAAATGTTGTATGATAATGGCCAATTAATTCGTGTGTATGCGCTTGCTTTCCAAAGGACTAATAATCCTGTATATAAAGAAGTGGTTAAACAAAGCATCGATTTTTTAAATCGTGAGTTGAAAGGTGAGCATGATATCTTTTTTGCCTCATTAGATGCGGACAGCGAAGGTGTAGAAGGCTTGTTTTATGTTTGGACTTTTGAAGAGTTAAATGCAATACTTCCTCATGATAAGCATTCGGATTTTTATAAGGCTTATTCATTGAGCAAACAGGGAAACTGGGAGCATGGATATAATATTCTATTTAAAAAGGAAGCTCATTTGAATCACTTATTTCATACAGAACTTACTGCTTTGCATCAAGTAAGGGCAAAACGCATTCGCCCTGCTACGGATAACAAACAATTGTTGGCATGGAATGCATATTCATCACTAGGGATTCTAGAGGCTGGCGCAATATTAAAAGATGAAACGATATCAGATGCAGCTTTTAAACTCTTGAATCAACTAATTTCAGCATTTGTTCCTTTTGGACAAGAGAATGTGTTACATCAATTAGCTTTTTCAGATAAACCGATCTATGCATTTCTAGATGACAAAGCAGCTTTAGGTTTAGCACTTGTTAAAGCTTTTGAATTGAGTGGAAAGGAGGAATATCTGAAAGTTGCCCGTCAATTGATTATGCAGATTGAAGCCTCTCACACGAATCAACATGCCTTATTCAATTTCCATTCGAATCAAAATGACACATTAATCGCACCTAAATTTGAAATTTTGGATTCCGTTTGCCCATCAGCAAATTCCATGGTCTGCGAATTATACCTTTGGATGGGCTTCTTAGATGCTAATGTAGCATGGACATTGCAAGGTAAAGATATGTTGGCCGCCATTCTCGAACAAGCACAAGCAAATCCAATCTATTTTGCTAATTGGTTGCGAGTATATTCGACATGGATTGAAAATCCGAAGGCGATTATTAAATTTAATCCCGTGCGAATCAAACGATCTGATTTAATCGGTTTAAATGCTATTTTAATTCCGATGCATGAATTAAAAGAAAACATCTTGGTATGTATAGGCGATCATTGCTTAGCCCCTTGCGAAGATGTGGATTCATTAAAAAAACAATTGGCAACTATTTGATGCGATCTGGGTTTTCATTTACGAAAGCGCCCCATCCTTTCTGTGTACCTTTTACAGATGAAGTGATGTTCTTATTGTGAAAGTGATGACAAATGGCAATACCCAGGGCATCTGTGGCATCATGTAATTTTCCATCAAGTTTAATTCCGCTGATGATTTCAACCATTTTAGCTACTTGCTCTTTGGATGCATTTCCATTACCTGTCACGGATTGTTTAACTTTCTTAGGTTCATATTCTGTAATAGGAATTTCTTTGGAAAATGAAATGGACATGACCATCCCTTGAACTCGGCCAAGCTTTAACATCGATTGCACGTTTTTTCCAAAAAAAGGCGATTCAATGGCAATTTCATCAGGCATAAATTCTTCCACAATGCCCATAACACGTTCATGAATTTTCAGGAATTTGGCACCTTGGGTTGTGTATTTTGTCAGATTCAATACTCCATATTGCAATACATGAACTTTGTCACGCGTAATGCGAATTAAGCCATATCCCAAATAACGTGTTCCTGGATCAATCCCAAGAATTATTTTTTCTGCACCAAGGTTTGTAATTTGCGTCATATTATTCAATTATGTTCATTCATCAAATCCCGCGTATTGTCCCCACAATCCTACCCAAACTTATCTGGTCAAATCCTGTGGGGGAAAAAAATAATGCGGTCTATTTTACATTTGATGATGGACCAACCCCTGAAATTACCAATTTTGTGTTGGATTGTTTAGCTCAATATGAAGCGAAAGCTACATTTTTTTGTATTGGTAAAAATGTAGTTGCGAATCCTCAGATTGCCTTACAAATTCAAGCGAATGGTCATCATATTGGCAACCATACGATGAATCATGCCAATGCATGGAAATATAGCATAGATGATTATCAGCAAAATTACATCGATTGCGAAGAGGTATTT
>CALLKB010000023.1 GCA_938008575.1 uncultured Cytophagaceae bacterium
TTGCACGCGCATCAATGCTACGTAATCCCGAAGCACTTGCTCCACGCTTCTCATCTAACTCTCCCCCATTTCCAAAAACACGAACTTCAGGTCTTGGCACACGACGTACACGGAATGTTTCTTTCCCTAAAAGAGTCCCACCGTTTGCAATATTCAATGTTATTGTAGCAGCAGACGGAACGATTGTAACCTTACCCCGATTTTGACCACCGATCGCTTCTCCACCTTCCGCAGAGAATGAAGGGTTCCATAATGCGCCCAAACCAGGACTCGCAACACTTAAACGGTTCGCACAACCCAAATAAAGCGCGGGCAAAGTGGCTGTTTCAATGTTATACGTCGGCTTTAATACAAAATATTCTTTCTGAATTGTTTCCGTCTTAGGCCCTAGTGGACTCATGTAAGAAACTGAAGCCGTATAGGTCTTCTTCGACAAACCATTCGCATCGAATCCACCACCTGAGGTCTTGAATTTGATTTGACCACGACCGTCAATGACTGGAATGGATGATCCATTGAAGCTCATGCGAGGAGTAAAACCACTCGATGTTGCCGCAATAAACACTTCAGCTTGGTATTCCATCCCCGCTACTACTGTATTGGCATTCGCAGAAACTTGCGCGAATACTTTATCAAATTTAATTTCCTTCGCCCCTACTTTCGCAGCTAATTGCGCTAAGACATCACTTTCATAACGACGAACTTCCGCTTGCTTCTGTGAAATCGTTGCCATCGCAGCTGGCACAGGAGTTTGAGCAAAATTTAATTCAGCAAAATCCTTATTCGCTTGATTCGCATCTTTGCTAGCAATAGGATCTGATTTTGCATCATTAGCTAAGGAAGGGAATTTCGTTCCTGGATCTGCTAATTTTTCCAAATCCTGCACATATTTTGAAAACATGGCTTCCAACTTATACGCCTCTCCCGATTTATTTGCTCCTACCATTAAGGTAAATACTTTCTCCTCTTCTTTTGGGTTTTTGATATTACCCGTTTCAGGATCAATACCGCCACCTGCTTCTAGAATTTGGCTCTTCAAAGCGTCCAAATGATTCACTAATGCATCAGCTAAGCGACGAACTTCATTCGCACGTTTAACCACATCCGCATAAGCACCTGGATTAGGTAAATCTTTGATTCGCTCCTCAATTCCCTGAACCATTCCTTTATTTTTGGACGTTGCCGATTGGTTGGCAATTTCCAAACTGGAATTCAGAATTGTAAACTTTTGTAATAATGCATCTGATACTTGTAAGGCAAGTAATGCCGTCAGTACTAAATACATCATCCCGATCATTTTCTGCCGGGGTGTTTCTTTTAAACTAGCCATATTATCTAAGCTGTAATAAAATCAATAATTATCCTTTCATAGCAGTCAACATGCTGCCATACACTTGATTTAATGCCTGTATGTTGGCATTCAACTTAGCTAATTCTGCTTTGAATTGCTCTGCATCTTTCGAAGTCGAAGCAATTTGCTCAACCGTTGTATTCACGTTTCCGTAATACCCATTAATCGCTTTCAAATGCTTGCTAGACTCTTGGATTTCTGTCTCGTAAATCGCATTCAATGCAGCTAATTGATCTCCTGCCTTCGCGTATTGTTGGGCATATTTCGCAGCTTCTGTCGAAGAAATCGAAATGGACCCCAATGAAGCGTTCGCATCAGAAACTGTTTTGTTCAATGAACCTAATGAAGCAGACGATGCATTTAATGATTGTACAAAATCATTTGCAGCACCTGTTGCCTTTGTAATTTCTTGTAAGCTGTTAGCTGTCTCAGTCAAGCCTTTCAAGCTCTTCGTCAAGTTTTCAACAACATCCGCACCTAAACCTGTTTGGTTAGCTAAGTTCGCTAAACCATTTCCAGCAGGACGAGGGGTAGCTTCGCCACCTACTAATTCTGGGTAAACATTTTCCCAGTTATATTCTTTTTCCGGTTTCGCTTGAATGTATAACACACCAAACAAAATAAAAATAGCAGCTTCCGTGAACATACCCACCATCAACATCTCGTTGGCACCTTCCCAGTGAACAATTTTAAACAAAGCACCAATAATTACTACAGCAGCACCAAAACTCGCCACCACATTGATTGATTTTTCTAATCCTTTCATTTGATTAATCTTTAATATCTTTTATTAATTATTTCTTTAAAGCTGGACGGCCTAGGTAACGCATCATCGATCTAAATCCGATATACGAACGCTTCTTGTTTTGCAACTCATAAGCACGTGTACCTGTTTCCAAATAATAGGCAATATCCTTCCAAGATCCTCCACGAACCACTTTACGTGGCTCATCAGCATCTTTATTCACCGTGTTCAAATCCCAAGTAACCGCAGATGCATTATCTGAATAGGCATCTTCACACCATTCAGCTACGTTCCCCGACATATTATATAAGCCAAAGTCATTCGGATCATATGCATTCGCAGGCGCCGTGTACGCATAACCATCCGCATCGTAGTTACCACGATGTGGCTTGAAGTTGGCCATCAAACAACCTTTTGCGTTCGCCACATAAGGATTTCCCCAAGGGTATTTTGCAGATGCGCGACCACCACGTGCTGCCCATTCCCATTCTGATTCAGAAGGCAACTCAAAACGTGGCAAAATGTACATCCCTTGTTTCTTGCGATATTCGTTCATCATTTTTGAACGCCACAAGCAGAAATATTTGGCAGCTTCCCAACTAACCCCTACCACAGGATATTGGTCAAAAGCGGGACTTGAGAAATAATATTCCAACATCGGATCACCGTTGTGGTATGTAAAATCGCTCTTCCAAACCGTTGTATCCGGATAGAATTCAGCCATGATTTTATCCTCTCCTAATACAGAGACAGAGTCTTTCAATAAAGAATTTGTGAATTGACGATACTCGTGATTCGTGATTTCTGTATCATCCATATAAAATGCCGCTACCGTCACACGCTTATTAAAGCTGATTCCGGAACGAGAAACATCTTCATCCGCTTGGCCCATCATATAACTTCCAGAAGGCACAAGCACCATGCCATAAGGCGTAGGCTGACTCCATCCTTTACGGGCTCCTGCGACAATTTCTCCATTTTCGATACCTGGAGCATCTTTAGCAGACTTTCCAAATTTCAATCCACCCTTTTTCGAAGATGAACTTCCTTTTGAACTACTAAGAGTCTTAGAACTACTTGAGCCTCCTTTTGAACCACCACAACCCGCAAGGATTGCTGTCAAGGCAAGGGCTGACAACATGAGTGTCAAAGGCTTTCCAACAAATTTAAAATTCATAAAGACGAATTATTATATCTTTTTTGTAAACGAGATCAATCTCAAAAAATTGTGCTGAACTTATTCAGCGTACACAATTAAATCAAATTCCTCAAAATTAAGGGAATTTCTAATAATTCATTGCAATTCCCCCCTTTTTTTTGCGACATTTTTCAAGATATGCCTAATTAAATCGAGGGGTCTTGATCGGTACAAAACGAGATGCTGTTTGAAAACTTGGCAAAACAAATCGCAACATCACTTCATGCGATATATTTGACTTTACCGCCGAATTAATCATGGACAAATCCAATGCATATACCAAATCAAGTCGATTATTCATCAGCGACACCCCAGCCATCGCAGTAGCTGCATCATCCCAACGATACCCCGAGCCCACCCAAAACTGCTGCTGGAATATCACCTTCGCCCCCACCTGAGACGAAACAAGTCCATTATAATAGTTGACCTGCGCAAAAGGACTCCATTCAAATCGATCGTTTATCGAAAGATTCGCCCGAACATGCGCATTCGCAGCTAATTCATTGGCCAATTTCAGACTAGGATTACCAAAATCATACGCTGATTGATTCAGATGCGAAATACCAATACCTAATTCCAATAAATCGGTTGTGTACATAACCCCTGCATTAAAATCGGGCAATGCTTGAGAAACTTGTTTACCTGACAATTCAACTGCCAGTGGATCATTCGAATCCCGCACACGAAAAACGCGCCCATCAAATGATTTAGTCTGCATACCAAATCCCAAACCCATGGAGAATGCTGCCCCATTCGCCAAAGGCAAATGATAAGCTACTTGTAAACGCACGACTTGTTGGCCCACGCCCGACGGCGTTTTATCATTCATCACAATCAAACCCATTCCTAGATGTTGGAAATTCAACGGCAAGGACAACCCAACAATACTTGTTCCTAAATTACCATTTCCGTCTTGTGATGTTTCATAAGAAGTCCATTGATTTCGGTACTGGGCTTGCACATAGGCATCGCGACCAGCGCCCGCGGCGGCAGGATTAAAATAAAGGGTATTGAGATGATATAGACTTAAGCCCGGGTTTTGTTGTGCGAAGACTCCTGAGCTGATGCAGCAAAATAGTATTAAGCCCAAAACGTATTTAAATCCCTGCATCGTTGTGATTTGGCAAAAGCTGAGCTAAAAATAAACAAAATAAGCTAAGCGGGATAGCATCTAACAAAAAAAAAGCTCCGAATGGAGCTTTTAAATTATTTATTGGCTTGCTTGATGTAATGTTCCAAAGCACCCGTCATTGAAGGAGCATTGGGCATCGGCGCCTGAATGTCTAAAATAAGTCCTGCATCATGCACTGCCTGCGCGGTCGTGGGTCCAAAAGCAGCTAACCGCGTATTATTTTGCTTAAAATCAGGGAAGTTTTCAAACAAAGACGTAATTCCAGAAGGACTAAAAAATGCAATAACATCATAAAAGACGTTCTCCAAGTCGGAAAGATCCGCCGAAACTGTTTCATACATCACAGCCTCTGTTAATTGGAAATCATTGGTCCCCATGTAATCAGGTAAATCTTTTTGACGCTTATTCGAGCAAGGAAACATAAACTTCTCCGTCTTATGCTTTTTGATAACCTCTAATAAATCTAAGGCAGTCTTCGTTCCTGTAAAAATCTTACGCTTACGAATAACAATGTATTTATGTAGATAATTAGCTGTTTGCTCCGTAATACAGAAGTATTTCATGTCGGCTGGAACCTCAATCTTCGCCTCTTTGCAGATGCGGAAGAAATGGTCAATCGCATTCCGACTGGTAAAAATGATCGCAGTATGCGATAAAATATCGATTTTTTGCTTTCTGAAATCCTTGTATGAAATCCCTTTGACATCGATAAATGAACGAAAATCCACTTTAACGTCGTATTTACGCTCAATCTCTGAATAAGGAGATTTTGCCGCGTCTGCTGGCGCAGCTTGGGTAACAAGGATACTTTTTACTTTTTTCAACCGTTTAACATCAGGTTGAGCAACATTAGCAACTACACTCATATTAAAATATTCTAATTAAGCATTCTTGTTTGGCCTTAAACTGAAAATGCCTGCAAATATACGACAAATTTTATCAATTAAGTATCTGCCATTACATGTATTCCGGAAAAATCAATTCTCGTAATCCAAATACCATTACCTGCCCTTCCATCAAGATCAAATAGGCCAATAAGGATAATTGATTCACTGGATAGGTCTTACGAAATACCTGAAAAAAGTATACAGCCCGCAACACAAAATAAGCCGTTATCACGTAAGAGATGTATGTTAAATTAACCGGATACATGGGCCCCATATACACCGAGAATAAACTCAACAAGCTAAACAATACAATAAAAAACTGCAAGTTCGCCTGAACCGATTTAAAAAAATGGGCCTCCGCGATATGTGGTAAACGAAATAGGTTAGTAAATAACTTATACATAAAATACCTACTCACAAATAAAGCCAAGCCAAGCAATGTTCTAGACAAAATAAACCCGATCGCAGGAAGGAATCGTTGCAAATTTTCTTGGGTTTCAAAAAAAGCATCATTGGATTGATTCAGCAAGCCATTATAAAATGAAAAGCAGGCTGTAATTAAACTCAACAATCCGATTACCAATAAATTAGGAAATGCGAAGGTGTTTTTCAACAATACTTCTTCTTTGATCTCCCAATGTATCCAATCGGAGAACCGAAAATAGGCAGCAAAATATCGTGGGAAAGCCGCGTACAAAACCCCTAAGAAAAACAAAATCAAGAGAAAGGCAGAACCAAAAAACTGATTAAATAAATAAGCATTCCGTTGGCGTAAATTCAGCATATCTGAAAACGTCGCATTATCCTCATCCACTTTTCGTTCCAACTGAACAGTTTGAGGAAGTCCAGCCATTTTGTCCTGGTAAAAACTAAAATACAGCGGATTAGCGTTTGGATATACTTTTTGCAAGCTGTCTACGGACCAGCGGTATTGTTTACCTTTTGTTAAATGACTATGAAAAGTTCCTTGAAGAAACAACACATAATCGTCATCCAAATCCATGCGGAAATAGGTATGCGGAAATTCTTGGAGCGGAATAGCCAGCGATTTCGATTTAAAACTGTAGTGTTTCCCGGAGATATAGGGCAGGAAAGTTTTTAAATTTGGCTGATAGACAAGCCAAGCTTTGTCCAAGGGTTGCACAAGCTGCCA
This sequence comes from uncultured Cytophagaceae bacterium, assembly GCA_938008575.1. Taxonomy (GTDB): domain Bacteria; phylum Bacteroidota; class Bacteroidia; order Cytophagales; family Spirosomataceae; genus Aquirufa; species Aquirufa echingensis. The sequence continues at coordinate 6,467 of CALLKB010000023.1, forward strand.
TTTAGCTGCTCGCAATTCAGTGGAAAGCAACAAAATTAACAATAAAAAAAATCTGCTAATCTTCCCTAAGGGAAAATGACTAGCAGATTTTGAACTAAAAGGAATCATCCTTGTTGAATTATTTTCCAGCTAATGCTTTGATCATCGTTTCGCCGATATCCGCTGGAGAGTAAACTACGTGAATACCACACTCTTGCATGA
>CALLKB010000024.1 GCA_938008575.1 uncultured Cytophagaceae bacterium
AGATCTACACAGGCGAAGACACTCTTTCCCTACACGACGCTCTTCCGATCTTACACCACGAGCTCCTCGTGAAGAGGGTGAAGCTCCTCGTGCACCATTTAGAAGAACGGGAGGTGATTTTTCACCACGTCCAGCACGCGATGAGGCTCCACGTAATATTGAAGCACGTGAGGAACGTAAATTTACTCCGCGTGAAGATGATCGCGGGCGTCCAGCCAAGTTTTCGAAACGTGATACATTCAAATCGCGTAATCGCCATGATCAGGCACCTGCCTTTTCTCCGGCCTATAAATTAGATCGTTATAAAGAAACGGCTCCTGCCAAAATTCAAAAGAGAATTGCACAGACAGAACGTCGTGGCGATGATGTTCGTTTAAATCGTTTCATCGCGAATGCGGGCATTTGCTCTCGTCGGGACGCGGATAAGTTGATCGAAGCAGGTGAAATTAAAGTAAACAATAAAGTTGTAACGGAAATGGGTTACCAAGTGGGCCCAACGGATGTCGTGAAATACGGTAACCGTCGTTTGAATCGCGAGAAGCCTGCTTATGTTTTATTGAATAAGCCTAAAGATTTCTTAACAACAACGGAAGATCCTCAAGATCGTAAAACAGTTATGGAATTAGTGAAAAATGCGGGTGAATCACGTATTTATCCTGTTGGACGTTTGGACCGAAATACAACAGGCTTAATTTTATTGACAAACGATGGTGAATTAGCCGATAAATTGACGCACCCATCGAATGAGATTGAGAAAATCTACCAAGCGGAATTGGATAAGCCATTGACCGACGAGGATTTTGAAAAAATCGTTGCGGGCTTAAAGTTGGAAGATGGTGAAATTAAAGTCGATGATTTGGCCAAAGTTACGCCAGACGGTTATGTAATTGGGGTGAAAATTCACTCAGGTAAGAACCGTATCGTTCGTCGTATTTTTGAACATTTGGGATACGAAGTAACGAAACTAGACCGGACAACCTTTGCGGGATTGACTAAAAAAGATTTGCCACGTGGCAGCTGGCGTTACTTAACAGAGCGCGAGTTAGTGAAGTTGAAATACTTGCTATAGTTTTTAGCAAAAGAAAAGGCCCAGTGAAAACTGGGCCTTTTTTATGTTCAGAGCGGAATCGCTTAGATGTTCATCAACGATTCACGACGTCTCATTTTTCCTGCTGGAATACCAAACATCATTTTGAAACGACGACAGAAATAAGCAGTGTCTTTATAGCCAACTTCTGAACCAATCGCGCGGATTGATTTTTTGGTTGTACGTAATAAACCTACAGCCGCTTCCATACGTTGGTATTCGATGTAATCTTGTGGATTAATTCCAGTCAACATTTTGAAATATTGACCTACATAATCTTCAGATACATTGGCAACGTTAGCAAGAACCTTATTAGATAAATCGCCACCGATATGGTCTTTGATGTAAGCAAAAATGTCGATTAAGCGAGGGTCTTTGAAATACGTACTGTTTGTTGCTAATTGCTCAACGAATAAACGGTTTTGGATGATGTAACGAATGACTTCAATGACAATTTCTTCCGTTTTAATCTTAATGATACGACCTTTGCCGATTTCTTCCGACATGTCTTCTAATAAGATTTCTTTGATCGTTTGAGCGAGCTTTTCGTCCTTTTTAATTAAGAAAGGAGGGATATCTAAGGAAGTGAAGAAATTCACAGAATCGAATACTTTGGCTTCGAAAGCCACCATGCCAAATGAATTGTCATGCGCTCCGATGTTCTGTGGCTCCATATTCAAGTCGAAGTACAATTCGCGGTGCGTCATGAACTCTTCATTGTTGACAGCTTTAGGTTTCTCAGCGTTTCCGTAGGTTACGCTCACCATTTTTCCGCCTGGGATGAATAGCATATCGCCTTCTTCTACTGGAGTGTCTTCTTCACCAAATGAAACTTCGCCTTTGTACAATATCAAGAGCGAGTTTTCCACATCGTAATAATTCTTAATACGAATAGGTTGTAATATTCTTATGTTTCGTGCTTTGATGAATTTGACCCCAAGGGACTCAATGATCTTGTTGTAATCTTCCATTTTATTGCTGATTATCCACCGACAAACACGGTTTTAACTTTTAAATTTGGACAAAACTAATAAATCAGATAATAATTCCAAATTTTTTTATGTTAATTTTTGTCCATTTGCTGAAATGTGTCGACCACTATTAATTGTAATATACCTATAAATCCCGCTGGCGGGGTGGGAGCGGTTTGAATTTCTGTGCTAATCTGTTTTTTATAATTATTTTTAGGGTGACTCAAAATTTGAAATAAAATCAATCAATAGGTCATTTTTTATCTGTAAATTTGTTTTCTAGAGCGTGTATAGCTTTATTATTTCCCCTATTTGAAACACCATGGGACTATTTAATTTCCTGACCAAGGACATCGCCATTGATTTAGGTACAGCGAATACCTTAATTATCCACAAAAATCAAGTTGTTGTCGACGAGCCGTCGATTATTGCTTTAGACCGGACCACAAATAAAGTGTTAGCCGTAGGTCGACAAGCCATGATGATGCATGAGAAGACAAATGATAATATCAAAACGATTCGTCCATTGAAAGATGGCGTAATCGCCGACTTTACTGCAGCGGAATTGATGTTGCGTGGGTTAATTAAAATGTTGGATCGTGGAAATTCATTTTTCTCACCTGCACTTCGCATGGTGATTTGTATCCCATCAGGTATTACGGAGGTAGAGAAACGTGCGGTTAAGGATTCAGCGGAGCACGCAGGTGCTCGTGAAGTTTACATGGTGCATGAGCCTATCGCTGCTGCAATTGGTATTGGAATAGACATCGAACAACCTAATGGTTCATTGGTTGTTGATATCGGAGGAGGAACAACCGAAGTTGCCATCATCTCTTTGAGTGGTATCGTTGTTGAAAACTCGATTCGTGTTGCGGGTGATGAGTTTACTCGTGACATTAAGGATTATTTATTACGCGAACACAAATTGGTGATCGGTGAGCGCTCTGCAGAGCAAATTAAAATACAAGTTGGTGCAGCTTTGCCAGAATTAGAAAATCCCCCTGCGGATTTCGAAATTCGTGGTCGCGATCAAATGACGGGTATCCCGAAAGAAATTTTGATCAATTATTCTGAAATCGCATACGCTTTGGATTCGTCTATTACGAAAATTGAGGTTGCGATTATGGAAACCTTGCAACGGGCTCCAGCGGAACTTTCAGGTGACATTTTCCACAACGGTATTCATTTAGCCGGTGGTGGTGCGATGCTACATGGTTTAGATAAACGTATCGAAAAGAAAACGCAATTAAAAGTTCACGTGGCTGACGATCCATTGAAGGCTGTTGTTCGCGGCACAGGCGAAATCTTGAAAAATCTTGAGAAGTACAAGCCTGTTTTAATTACCTAGTTTTCAATCGCGATAAGCCATGATTCAATTGTTCCAATTTTTAGCGCGCCAAAGGGTAATCCTTTTGCTTTTGTTGCTGGAATTGGTCAATGTTTGGGCAGTATTCAAATACAATGCTTATCAGCATACACTTTATTTTAATACCACAAATCAGTGGGCGGCTTCCATTCTATCTACGACTCAGGAGGTAAAAACCTATCACCAACTGCGTATTGTGAATGGTACGTTGGCGCGTGAGAATGCCCAATTGCGGACGGAATTGTTGCGCTTAAAAAGCCAACAACAGCCTTTAACCAAACTTCCCTATTATGTGAGCGAAGCGATGTTAAATCGCTATCAAGCTGTGGCCAGTAAGGTGATCGACCAGTCGACAAGCATGTCCCAAAATTATTTAACCTTAGATAAGGGAAGAAAAGACGGTATACAGCCAGGCATGGCCGTTATTTCTTCTACAGGTGTTGTTGGGAAAGTGATGTCATGTACCGATAATTTATCCTTGGTCGTGTCCGTTTTACACACGAGCAATTCTGTTTCTGCAAAATTGAAGCGCAGTGGGGAATTAGGTTATATCAAATGGCCGGGTTACCAAAGTGAGGTAGCTGATATGATGGATGTATCCAAATATAAGAAGGTTGTTAAAGGAGATACCGTTGTGACTTCTGACTACAATGCCGTGTTTCCGCCCAACATTCCCATTGGTATCGTCGCGAAAGTAGGTCTCGAAAAGGATGATACGTTTCATGACATTAAAGTTATGTTGTTCACGCAGTTCGCTACCTTGCAATACGTCTATGTTATCAAGAATCGTTTAGCAGGCCAACAAGCTCAATTAGAAACGACTAAACCGAAAGCAGAATAAAATGAACTTCACATTTAATTTTAAATGGTTTTTCTCAGTCGTTTTTGCCATCGCGATTCAGGTATTGTTTTTGCGTGATATCGCCATTGCAAACGTGGCTTTTTGCTTTATATATACGTGGTTTCTTGTCAAAGCTCCGATGCAAGTAAACCCATTGTTATTGCTTTTCGGGGCTATGGCGGTAGGCTGGGTAATTGATGTCTTTTATAACACTCATGGGATGCATGCCTTTTCCTGTGTTCTAGTGGCCTGGTTACGACCTGTATATTTCCGAATTCTAACACCGGCGAACGGTTACGATGAGCGTTCTAGCATTTCATTAGCTGAAATGAAGTGGCTTTGGTTCTTCCCGTATTTATTTCTGATGCTGATGTCGCACCATTTGCTTCTCTTTATTTTAGAGGCCGGCGACTGGTCCTTATTGGGCTTTAGCGTCTTGAAAGCACTTTCTTCGACGCTACTAGGGATGGCCGTTTTTGGAATTTTGGAATTTTTCAACCGACCTGAATAGGTCTTTTTGGCAGATTATTTTTTGGTCTAAAATTTGCAGGCATGTCTACGCACATGTCATATTCCATGTGCAAATTGCCTACCCATGGAAACACCTACACAATCGGTTTCGATGCCTCGATCCAATGCACAAGTGCTATTTGAGAAAGAGTTTATGCCGCATCTTGATGCGATGTACAACTTTGCTCTACGCTTAACCAATGATGAGGATGATGCACAAGATCTTGTACAAGATACCTGCATGAAAGCGTTTCGTTTCATCGATTCCTTCGAGCCTGGTACCTATGCCAAAGCTTGGTTATTCCGAATTCTTAAAAATAATTTCATCAATGATTACCGAAAAAAATCCCGTGGCCCCGCGAAAGTGGAGTTTGAATGGGTTGAGCAATCCTTTTCGGGTGATGAAGATCAAGAGC
>CALLKB010000025.1 GCA_938008575.1 uncultured Cytophagaceae bacterium
CCGCAAACGTACTAGCAGAAACGACGCCGGCCGTTGCGGTATTCCGCAAAACTTGTGGTGCACCTGCCAACGAATAAGACGCAATATCTAACTTCCCATCTTGGTCAATATCAACCATTGCAAATCGCTGAGGCGGATTCAATGCCAAAGGAATTGTAAAGGTCACCGGGTTTGCCAACGATGTATTCGCTAAATTTGAATACTTCGCATTAACTAATGCGGTACTCGTTGGGAAAAATTTCGATTTCGAATACGCACTAAGATTGGTTGCTGTATTTAAAACAGTAAAATAATCGTGTTTAGCATATGATGGAATCGTTACCGTGATGCTGGTTGCACTCGCAGCTGTAATTGTACATTTGCTTCCACCCAAATACACGATGTTGTGAGCGACATCATCACCAAAAAATTGTCCACTAAGCGTAACCGAGCTACCAACAGCGCCATTGCTAGCAGATAAACCTGTAATAATAGGAGCCGCAACATAACTTAAAGCAACTTCATCGATCGACAAATTACCTCCATTATACCCTCCAAAGGTATAGGTTGGGGTTGGGCAAAATACCTTAATTCTACTATAAGATGTACCTGAAGGGATAGTATTATTTGTTCGAACAGTAACATCCTGAGTTCCTTGGCCCGACAAAATTGTAGCATTATCAAATGACCATTCAATCAGATAATTAGCACCTCCACCTGGTAAATCAACATGGTAAGTATAAACAGTATTAGCAGCCCATTGCTGTACATGATTAGCATCATAAACAACGTTGCTACCCGTAGGAACAATGGTAGCCGCTGTCGGCAAGGAACAGATAGGAGGATTTTGAATATAATAATTCTGGTCGAAAGCTGCCCATTCAAAAACTACGCGATAAGTCGTTCCTGGTTTTAAATTATATCCACCAAAAGATAAATACGAAGCAGCACGATCATTTTGCAAGGGATTGCTATTCGTATAAGTCTGCCATCCACTTTGGTTTTGCAAAAATGCGGTCAAGGCAGAGGTACTCGTTCGGTAAAAATCCCCGCCCGTAGGCAAATACTGTAAATCCGAAACCGGCATGAACAAAACACGTGGTGGAAAGGAAGATCCATCCGGGTTTTTCCATTTGAAAGATAAATTAATCGAAGTCGCATTGGAAGGGACCGCGATGTCCTTATACATATAGACAATCGAGTTTCCCGCTTGCGGGCTTGTCAAAGTTTGTGTACTTGCATTGTTCGAGACATAAGCTCCATTTGAACCTGCAGATTTAACAGCTGGGCCTACTTGCCATTGATTGGCTTGAATGCCATTTAAAAAAGTCCAACCATGCGCGCCTTCGAAACCGCCATCCGTATTGGGATTGATGATATAATTAACCGACTGAGCAAAAGTTTGTTGATAAAGTGACCCCAATAAAAAGATTAGGGCAAGTAAACGCGTAAATCGAATTGTCATGTGTAATTAATAGAACATTGGATTATTCCCACACAAATGTCTTTTTTTGATGCCCAAAATCCGCTTTAAAAATTAAGTACATGTCCTACTTTTTAAAATCAGGACATCTCAAGCGGATTATTCGACAAATCTGATAACTTTGTAGGTGTTTATTCAAACCGTGTTGTTCTAAAAAATATGTTCTTATTTAACTCCCTGTTAAGTTTATTTATTTCCATTATTCTCGTTGTCTATAACTGGAAGGAAAATAAAAACACCATCTATTTAGGGGGATTTCTATTTCTTATATCCATTTACAGTCTAACACATTACTTTTCGGTATTCGGAAATTCAGCTTTTTGGCTAGCCATCTTTTATGGCAATTTTTCCCCTTTCATGCTGTTGGCCGGCCCCTTATTGTATTTCTATGCACGTGGAATCATTCGTGATACCTATATTTTGAAACCTGCAGACTTCTTACATTTCATTCCTGCAGCTATCGTTTTCGTCGGAAATATACCCTATTACCTGACTCCATTTGCTGCCAAAATGGCCCTTGCACAAAGTATATTAGATGATATAGACCAACTAAAATATGCGCGCGTAAATTTCATTTTTCCAATATCCGCGAATTACATGATGCGCGTTTCCTCGTTGATGATTTACACAGTCATTAGCTATTACCGGATTTGGAAATACAGACCTCAATTGAAAAAATCCATTCCAACCCAGCAATATTTATTGACCTATCGCTGGTTGAATATGTTTTTCATCACGCTGATTATCCTATTAATTGCTTTTGGGATGATCACATTAGATTTTATTGAAAAAACACCAAAGGAAACGTACAGTGCACTAAATCTCGTTCACAATGTAGGGGGAATTATGTTCCTGCTACTTTCCGTTAGCCTCTTGATTTTTCCTCAAATTCTATATGGATTCCCGATTTACAAAGAGACATCCGAACCGCCCAAAGAAAAAAATCCAACTCCACAGCCGCTTGAAGATATCGACGAGGAAGACAATCCATTTTTAGAATTAAGGGATCAAATCAACGTATATTTAGCGGAAGAGAAACCCTACCTAAATCCAGATTTCTCCATAGGAGACTTGGCGGCAGCGCTCAAAGCGCCTCAACACCACATTTCATACTGTATTCGGGTATTATTCAAACAGAGTTTTCCCAAATTAAAAACAAGCCTTCGAATTCAATATGCACTTCAATTGATGAATTCCGCTGAATTTGAGCACTTGAGTATTGAGGGTATTGGCCAAATGGCCGGATTCAGTT
>CALLKB010000026.1 GCA_938008575.1 uncultured Cytophagaceae bacterium
CTGGAGTTTCCGGATTTTGCATAGATTCCCAGGTCCTAAATTCATCGGAAATTTGCTTAGCTAATGCACGGTCTTTCGCGAGTCCCAAGTAATCATTCGAACAGAAGTCGGTCAGTTGATCCACATCCACCAGCGCACGCAACAGCCCCGCGTCTTTTCGTTCGCTTAAGGCATTGATCAGAAGATTGTTAGCTGAATTTGTATTTGACATCTTGTGCGTAAAACTACGAAACAAGGGGCAATTCTGTGAGTAATGTGCTGAAAAAATGCGTTAATTGATAATTTGGATGAAAAAGCGGAAATAATGCTTGACAATCCGCGAACTCTGATGTAGTATTGCACAACGTTTCAATGTCGTAAACGTTTCTGTTAACAATTCACCCAATACATTCTCTGTTTGTGCTGCTAATCCTCCGGATTCAGCCTCATGTTTTAAGGAGATTTTTTTGTTAAGTTTTGGGAATTGTTCAATCAAAAAATATCAAATATTTCCCTTTTATGGATAATAAATCCGATTCAACCAACCGTCCTAAGCGCCAACGAATTTCAAAACCAACCGAAGATCAAGCTCCCTTATTACCGATGGGAGAGGCTCCTGCCGTAGAATCCACTCCAGAAGTAACTGAGTCGGCTGCTCCTGCGAGACCAGCGAAGAACATTCGCCCACGGAAAGGGAAGCCTAATCAATCAGATGAGGCCCCTATCGAAGTAGAAGGAATCATCGAACCTGAAGAAGTAGATACGTCATTCGTGACAAGTGATGCGCCTTTGGCAGCGGATAAAGTTTCGCCAACGGATGCACCGGTTGATTTAAATACCTTACCAAAAGAGGATGCGCCGGCTCAACAGCCACAGCATCAACATCGTCAACACCGCAATAATTACAATCAAGTCATCAAAGAATTGGATGGCTTAATTGACAATGAAGGGGTGTTGGAAATCATGCAAGAAGGCGGATACGGTTTCATGCGTTCTTCGGATTATAACTATTTGGCATCACCAGATGATATTTATGTGTCGCCATCTCAAATCAAAATGTTTGGTTTAAAGACAGGTGATACCATTTTAGGGAAGATTCGTCCGCCGAAAGAAGGAGAGAAGTATTTTGCCTTATTGAAAGTGGAATCCGTGAATGGAAAGACGACGGATGAGATTCGTGATCGGATCAATTTTGAATACCTAACGCCTTTGTTCCCGGAGGAAAAATTAAACTTGTCTTCGACGCCAGATAATTATTCGACGCGTATTTTGGACTTGTTTGCGCCGATCGGTAAAGGACAGCGTGGTATGATCGTAGCTCAGCCAAAAACGGGTAAAACGGTTTTATTAAAGGACATTGCCAATGCGATTTCGCGCAATCACCCGGAGGTTTATTTGATCATTTTATTGATCGATGAGCGTCCAGAGGAGGTAACTGATATGCAACGTTCGGTACGTGCCGAAGTGATATCATCTACGTTTGATGAGCAAGCCGAGCGTCACGTGAAAGTGGCTAACCTGGTTTTGGAGAAAGCAAAACGTATGGTAGAATGTGGTCATGATGTGGTAATTTTATTAGATTCAATCACGCGTTTAGCGCGTGCATATAATACGGTTGTTCCGTCATCCGGTAAGATTTTATCTGGGGGTGTGGATGCCAATGCCTTACACAAACCAAAGCGTTTCTTCGGTGCGGCTCGTAATGTAGAGAATGGTGGTTCATTGACCATCATTGCAACGGCCTTGATTGAAACAGGTTCTAAAATGGATGAGGTGATCTTTGAAGAATTCAAAGGTACGGGTAACATGGAATTACAATTGGATCG
>CALLKB010000027.1 GCA_938008575.1 uncultured Cytophagaceae bacterium
AATTACATCGGCGTAATGAGTATGGGCTTTGCGGATTTAAGTCGGTTTGGCGTGAAAGTAGACGCATCCCAACGAGACCAACAAATCGAAGGCTTAAAAAAGGCTAATCCGGCACTTTACTGGATCGCATGCGGAAAAGAAGATTTCTTGATCGAAAGTGTGGTAACCATGCGTAAAAAATTGGACGAGCATGCGTTTCGTTACGTATACCGCGAAAGCGAAGGGGGACATACCTGGACAAATTGGCGGGTTTATTTATCCGAATTTGCGAAGATGATCTTTTAAATAGGTTTCAGAGCCTTCCGTTTGGGAGGCTCTTTTAAAATTAGTACACTCGAGCAAAAAGAAAATAAATAGATAATAATACCAACAGAATCAATGCAGCTTTCCAATGTATCTTAACATAAGCGCGATTTACATACGCCAAAAGCGTTATGGCTAACAAGGTGACAAGATGCACATATAATTTAGGAGCTTCAAATACATGCCCACGCGGAAGCATCAGACAAATGAGTGAATCCAGGATAACGCAGATGGTAATACTGTATTTGCGTAAGAATAACATGGCAATTATATTTTGATAAGTCATCAAGATAGGCAACCTAATCACAAATTGTTATTCGAAAAGAGAATGATCTATCGAATTAAGCAGATATCCGCCAATTCTTGCCCGATTTGTTGGACCCCCTGAATAATTTTCTCAGACTGCTTTTGGGAAGGCTGCTTTTTCCCACGGACATATTGCGATAAAAGCGTAGGATTCATCCCAATTCGTTTGGCTAAGAAATTGGCATTCAAAACCTTATAAAATTGGAAAAACTGTTTAAAATCTAAATTCAGTTTGATTTGATCCATCGTCACTTCTTTTCCCTCTTCCGCTAAAACCAAGTTAATCGCCTCAAGTAAATTTTTATACAATTCGGTTATGGTCTGAGCCGACGTAAAAACAGATAAATATTCCACATAAGCAGAATAACCTGTGTTCGTTTTCTCTACACAAACTTCTATCTTCTTAGCTAATTTCTTCATAGCGAATTATTTTATTCTAGCTTGCTTAAATAATGCCTTTTCCAATCCTTTTCCCAACTCTTGACTTCCATGATTCGGAAAAATGATTATTCCAGGTTTTAATTTGTGCCTCAACTTCATGTGAGAACCTTTTTGAGAAACGGGATACCTTCCATCCGATAACAAAATTCGATAAGCTTCCGAACATTTCATAGCAAGGTAAATTATAATTTACTTTTTGTCAATTAAATTATTGAAAAACTAATTTGATGGAAAGAAATCGACTGACGAAAAGCAAAACTGATAATATTCAAAAAAATCAGTTTCTACATAATATTGATTGATATCGATCATTGATACGCATAGAATGATCACAATAACCTAAACGACGAATTAATACGATTGGACAGCATATCTGTAACTTGAAAACAAAGTATATATAATCGAGTTGAATAAATGAACATACTAATCAGTCGATGGATAAGAAGGACTTCATGCAATACAACAATCTAATTTACAGCTTAAAGGAACTAGAAAGGGAATCTTGGGATCGATTGGTCATCGGCGCAACAAAAAGTAAAGATGCTTTTCATACACCTTGCATCGCAACGCTAAATCAAAATGAAGTCAGTATACGCACCGTTGTTCTACGTAAGGCTATTCCATCTGAAAGAGAATTGCGTTTTCACACCGATATTAGAAGTAATAAATGGGTTGAATTAGCCCAAAATGATTCAATCAGTGCCTTATTTTATGATGCATCCGAACGAATTCAATTAAGGGTAAAAGGGAAAGCTTTACTCCATTTTAATAATGAAATTACTTCCGAAGCATGGAATAAAACGACCTTAAGTAGCAGAAAGTGTTATCTAACTGATTTTATTCCATCGAGCTTTGCATTAGCACCCACAAGTGGATTAGCAGAACATATCGAACAGGAAAACTTTACGATGTTGGAAAGTGAAGTAGGTCAACAGAATTTTGGCATCGTCTCAATCATGGTTGAATCAATCGATTGGCTGTGGCTAAACCATGCTGGCCATCGTAGAGCTTTCTTTGATTACAAACTAGATTCTTTTCAATGGATGATTCCGTGATAATTACATTTAATTATTCCAAATCCCGAAGACACAAAAAAGCCTGCAATATCTTGCAGGCTTTTTAATTTTAGAAGTGATCCCGCGGGAACACTTACCAGCTAGTAAATAGCACTAAAAACTCCGAAATCGTAGAGAAATCGGAATTTTTTCAGGTACTTATGGTACGGTTTTGTAGTCTTTTGTATTGAATTATGTAGCTCGATTTGAATTAATATAATCTTTCGATTGAAACAAAGTTATTGTTATAAGAGGAATCACCAATCATCAATATAATACGATATACTTTATTATTTGTAGTATCGTTTAATATATAAGTTGATTGTTGTCCTGGTAAAAATCCCCAACCATTCCATGAATTACTTGCGGTGGTTGTGTAAGAAGTACCAGTAATAGTCTGCCCACCGATAGTACTATTTGAATACATTGCACTTACATCAGCAACAAATGTAGTTGATACTGCACCAATACTTAACCCCGCATATCCTCCACCAGCACCAGTTCTTGTAGGGCCTGCCTTGACATTATCTAATAGAACAAATGAACCTGCATTAACCTTTCCACTTGCCCTCTGTGCGTTAATGGGAGCGTTTCCACTAATTTTTTTCCAAGTAACTCCAGTTCTTCCATTTCCATCTGTTGTTACATTATATGGATAAGTTGGAGCACCAGAAGCCCATGCTTTTAATTTATAAGTTCCTGCACCTGTAGTAGTAATAGTTATTGCACCAGTTCCCGTTGATCCAATTTGACCATATGCAGGCAATATTTCAGAATTAGGCACTAAATTACCTGATGGATCATATAGCGCAAATTCTGCTGCATATCCAGCGCTTGAGTATTGAACTCTCACTACTGAGATTACTTCCCAAGTTCCTGCACTTGGGAGAGTAAAAGATAATACATCAATAGGGGCAACAGTGTTAATTAATACATTTGATCCAATAAATTGTGATCCATATTCAGCTGCAACACTTCCGCTACCACCAGCAGTTGCAATTGTTGCCCAATTTGTGCCGTTCCAATAATAATAACCTGCATTTAATCCTGCTCCACCATTACAATAAACCAATAATCCTGTAGCAGGGGATGGAATTGTAGTTTGGTCAAATGCATCTGTAAGATTTATTCTTGGAGGTAAGAATCCTTTATTACTTGCTGCTACGTCTAATTTAGCTGATGCATGAGGTGTGGTGGTTCCAATACCTGTTTGTGCAAATATCGTAATAGTTGAGAATTGAAATAACAAAAATAAAATTGAGGTTCTCATAGCTTTAATATCAACAGTATGCAAGTTATATGGATTAAACCTAATAGTAAAATTTGTTCTGATTAATTCATCAAATAGGATAGTAAACCCATAAAATCACTTTGCCTAAAGACAATTTAATGGACAATTAATGCTAAATTTATTACTGTAAGCAAATTAGATTATGCTCATGAAAGACATAAATAACAGAGGAGTGAGTACACCTCAACTCTCATACACTTAAACAAGTTTTATCTAGAATAGAAGCTGTATTGTGTAATCGAAAGTAACAAAATGAAAGTAGAGGAAAAAACGATTTGTTGTACCTAAGTTGTACCTGTAAAACAAAATAGCCCGTAACATATTGTGTTACAGGCTATTAAATAATCTAGAAGTGATCCCGCTGGGATTCGAACCCAGGACCCATACATTAAAAGTGTATTGCTCTACCAACTGAGCTACGGAATCATTCAAGCCGAGGCTTGTATATGTAAAATGGTTCACTCTGGAACCGAAAGGAAGTTCAACCACTGGTTGACCTTCGTTTGCAAAAGAGTAACTTTTTCCCCTTATTGCGGTGCAAAACTAGCACCCTTTTTTAAATAATGCAAGCCCTTTCTCTAAATAAAATTATATTTCTTGTGATTTTTTCTTTTGGTTTTGGCCAAAGAGCTTATTCCCAAATAGATAGAAATCAACTCGCATTAGCAGATTCTTTGTTTAAGGCGAATAGACTTTTGCGTGCGGAGAAAATTTACGTGTCCCATTTAAAGACCAAACCGCGCGATTCGGAAAATATTAAATTAAAACTGGCCTATATCGCGAAAGCAAAAAACGATTGGTTGAAAGAACTTTACTATTTATCTAGCATACAAGCGACGAATGCGCGGCCGGAAATATCGAAGCGTTTGGAGGAAATAGGAGAGAAGCAGGGGCTGAATGGCTTCAAGATGAGCCTTTGGGATCAGATTTATTGGCTTTACTTTAAATTCTTCCCTTTCCTGCTAGGCTTTCTCTTATTGATAGCCTTGTATGGGGCTGGAATTTTGACCTATTCCGTCTTTCAAAAGAAAGTGATACGCAGCAGTCAATTCACCTATTTAATCCTTTACATCGCTTTTATTGGGCTATTTGCGAACTTTCCGGGCTTTTTAAATTATGGGATTATTACCAAAGACAAATCCTACATGCGTGACTTTCCCTCCTCTGCCGCTCCAGTGGAACGCCTCTTAAAGAAGGGAAATCGGATTAATTATTGGTTTACCCGCGATATTTGGGTGTATAGCCTGATTGAAAACCAACAGGGTTACGTAAAAGAAGACGACTTTCTTCCTATCAACTAGAGGTGTAAGATTTGGAAGCTTAAGTCCAAAATGATTTCGCGGTCCGTCTCCGCACTGCCGATGACACCTTTTACTTTCAAATCAGCATTCTTAATGGCCTCTAATATGCGAACCACCTTCGCTAAGGGGTAATTTCTTGCCGCTGTGGTATAATCTCGAACGAAATAAGGATTAATTCCAATAAGCTTTGCAATCTCTCCATCGGAGACATTTCCTACATC
>CALLKB010000028.1 GCA_938008575.1 uncultured Cytophagaceae bacterium
ACGAAGCTGAAGGTTTGAAGAAATCTTTAGAAGAAGCTGGTGCTGAAGTTGAATTGAAATAATTCAATTACCTGATTATTCAAAAAAGGGAATGGCAACATTCCCTTTTTTTTGGTTTATTTGAAAGCTGAATACAAACAAACATGCGCGACATTATCCAACTCCTCCCTGATGCTATAGCCAATCAAATTGCGGCAGGAGAAGTCGTGCAAAGACCTGCCTCCGTCGTCAAAGAACTCATGGAGAATGCCATTGACGCTGGTGCTACTTCTATTCAGCTGATTATCAAAGATGCCGGAAAAGGAATCGTTCAAGTCATCGATGACGGCTGTGGCATGTCGGAAACCGATGCCCGCATGTGCTTTGAACGCCATGCTACCTCTAAAATTCGCCGAGCAGAAGACTTATTCAGCATCAAAACGATGGGCTTTCGCGGTGAAGCGATGGCATCTATCGCATCCGTAGCCCAAGTTGAATTAAAAACTAAACGTGCCGATGATGAATTAGGCACTTGCATCAAAATTGATGGTTCGGTTTTAAAGAGCCAAGAAAGCATTCAAGCTCCTCAAGGAACTTCCATTGCTGTCAAAAATCTATTTTACAATATTCCCGCAAGAAGGAATTTTCTTAAGTCCAATCCGGTTGAAATTCGCCACATACTCGATGAATTTCAACGCATCGCTTTGGCACATCCCGAGATTAAATTTTCCTTCGTTCAAAACGAGCAAGAAACCTATGCGCTTCCACCTGAAAAATTAGGCAAGCGGATTGTCGATCTTTTTGGTAAAACCTACCGAGAGCAATTAGCGGCCTGTGAGGAAAATACGAGTTACGTATCGATTAAAGGCTATGTGGGAAAACCCGAACATGCCAAAAAAACCCGTGGTGAACAGTTCTTCTTTGTGAATGACCGCTTCATCAAAAACGCATACCTCAACCACGCAGTCATGAGCGCTTACGAGCGCCTATTGCCTGATGGAGCCTTCCCATTCTATGTTTTGTTTCTAAGCATCGATCCGGCACATATTGACATCAATGTACACCCGACAAAAACGGAGATCAAATTCGAAGACGAAAGGTCCATTTACGCCATTATTCAATCCGCCGTACGGAAGACGTTAAGCATTCATAACTTAATTCCTTCCTTGGACTTTGATAGCAACGTTAATTTTCACTCACCCACAATTTCCACACCGCGCCAAGAACCACACTCGGCTTACAGCGATTCCAGCTACAAACCGAAACCTGTTCAGGACGCATGGAAGAAATTATACGAAGGGTTGCAGAATAACATAGACGCTTTTGAACAGCAAGCGCCTCAAACACAATCTGCTCTTTTCCCTTCTGCCATGAACGAATTTAAAACCGTTCAAAGTAAAGCGAATGATCGCCCTGAATTAGGTAGTTCCCAATCCAATTTTCAGTCGATTCAGATACTGAATAAATTTATCGTATTGAGCATCTCCAGTGGTTTATTGCTAATCGACCAAAAACGTGCTTACCAGCGTGTTCTCTATGATCAATTCATGGAAAACTTGCAGCGAAAGAATGGGGCGTCCCAACAATTACTCTTCCCTAAGGTAATGGATATTAATCCTGCGGACCAGCTTCTACTCAGCGAAATCACGACTGAGATCAATGATCTAGGGTTTAGATTACAGACTGATTCCAAAGGCCAAATAGAAATCCTAGGCGTTCCTTCGGAAATTGGGGATGAAGATGGCCAGGTGTTGTTGGAAGGCATTTTGGAGCAGCTAAAGCATGCCTCATCGGACTTAAGTGCGCATCGGGCAGAAAAGATTGCACAGACGATGGCCAACCGGTCAGCCGTACGTTTTCATCAAAAACGATTAAATGAGTTTGAGATTAATGCACTTATCGAACAATTATTTGCAAGCACAAATCCGAACTCTTCTCCGAATGGCGAAGCCATAAGCCAAGTATTGAATGAGGAGACCTTAATTCAATTACTTCGCTAGTTCAACCGCGCGATCACGCGCAGCGAAAATACCTTGTTGTAAGCCTTCTCCCACTTGCTTTTCAGCAAAGGTCTTCAGAGCGGCCTCTGTCGTTCCGCCTTTGGATGCTACTGCTTGAATCAATTCATCCAAAGACTTATCACTTGTTTGCATTAAGTGATAAGAACCTAGCATCGTTTGCTTAACTAATAAAGCGGACATCGCAGGGTCAAAGCCCATGGCAATACCTGCATCTATCATCGATTTGATCAAATAAAAGAAATACGCTGGTCCACTACCACTCAATCCTGTTACCGCATCGATTAATGCTTCGTCTTCTAAGAAAACGGCACGGCCAGTGGAATTAATTAAATTTTCAACTTTTCGTACATCTGCAATTCCTACCGCAGGTGCCGCAGCAAATGCTGTCATACCCATACCCAATAATGCTGGAGTATTTGGCATAGCGCGAACAATTAAATCATGCTTCAATGATTCCTGTAACTTACTAATCGGAATACCTGCCATAATCGATAAAACAATCTGATTTGCTTGCAACAAAGCCGACAATTCGTTCGCCACACTCGCGTAATCCTGAGGTTTAACAGACAGAATCACTAAATCAACCGCTGAAATTTTTTCAGAAATCGTATCGACAACAACCCCAGCCTTTTGCTCTTGCAAGACAGCACCGCGCTCTTTATTCTTCTCAATCAATAAAAGATCTTCCTTGCTAACTAAATTATATTGAATAAAGGAATTAGCGAATGCCATCCCCATATTTCCACAGCCAATGATTGCGATTTTCATATTGCTATTTTGAAAAAAGGTTTGCTAAATACTGATTTAATGAATCACCACGAAGACCTTTGGCGATAACTTTGCCTTGAGGGTCCAACAAAAAAGTCATCGGAATCGAAGAAACTTGATAGGCTTGTGCAGCGACGGAATTCCAATATTGTAAGTCGGAGACATGTGACCAAGTCAATTGATCTTTCGCAATGGCATTAATCCACGCAGCTTTTTCCTGATCAAGACTTACGCCAAAAATCTCAAATCCCTTGTCTTTATACGTTGCATATGTTTTGATGACATTGGGGTTTTCGCGCCGACAAGGTCCACACCAACTCGCCCAAAAATCAATCAGTACATATTTTCCTCTTAAATCAGATAAGCGCATAATTGGACCTGCAGGAGTAGGTAAAGCAATTTCAGGAGCTTCAGAACCAATACTGACACCTTTCAGACGCTTTAAATTTTCTAAAAAGGGTTTGACTTGCGGATGATTGGGTCTTGCTTTGTGAAAGCGCTCTCCTATTTCTTCTAATAAAGTCAATTCTTTGTCTGCCGGTAAAAAATTCGTAGCCCACAAGGCAACCAAATGCGTCCCCATGGAAGGAATCAATGCTTTTATTTTCGCAAATTGTGCTTGTTGGGCCGCATCAAATGCCGCCTGAATTCTTGCTTGTTCACCAGGTTTATCTTGTAATTCTTTGGTCCAAACGGCAACCTTAGCTTGCAAAGTATTCGTCAAAGCAAACAATTGATTCATGTAAACAATGTTTGGAGACTCACTTTGTAGCTGAAATGAACCTGCTTTTTCGGGTGTATTAATTCCATCGGCTTGAACCAACACGCGTTCGCCACCTTCAAGAATAACTAATACTTTCTGCGGATTAGGAACATCAAAAAAATTGATCAGGTAAAAGCCCCCTTGATCGATTACCTTTCCTTTAAATACAACTTGCTTTTGCGCATTGGGAAGCAAAGAATCGACCTTGATGGCCTGACCTCTACCGTTGATCCATTCCAAAAATACTTTCTTCTGAGGAATGACCTGATTTGCTCGAACAGTTAATTCAAAGTCCTGGGAATACCCCAAAAAGCTAATACAAACACCGAGAAAAACAAGTATGTGCTTCATCTATTTATGTTGTTGGAGTGCCTCAGACACTAATTGATTCACGCGTTTAGGATCAGCGGTTCCTTTGGAGCGCTTCATCACTTCTCCGATAAACAAGGCGATAAGTCCTTTTTTACCTTGATGATATTCCTTGATTTTATCTGGATATGCGGCTAATGCGGCTTCAACAAAGGCAGGTAATTCGTCTTTGGTATCTTGATTCAACCAACCTTGTTCATCGATGATTTGGCTTGGCTTCTTTGCTGGGGTTGCTAAACAAAGCTCAAATAACTGGTGTACGGCCAAATTGTGTGTGATGGTCCCTTTTTCGACCAAATCTACTATTTCAGCCAAATGTTTGGCATCCATTTCAAAATCAGCAATCGATAATCCCTTATCATTTAGGTGTGATTTCACAGGGCCCATCAACCAGTTTGCTACAGCTTTATAAGCCTCAGTATGTGAAGTTACTGACTCAAAATATAAAGCCATTTCACGCGTTTCAGCTAAGAAATGGGCATCATAAGCGGGTAATTGATATTGTTCAATAAACTTATTTTCTTGTTCCCAAGGCAAGGTTGGCATCATTTCACGGATCTCAGCTAGCCATTTCTCTGAAATTTCCAGAGGAGCCAAATCAGGCTCAGGGAAATAGCGGTAGTCATTCATGGTTTCTTTGACACGCATGCTATGGGTTTTCCCTGTGTGGGCATCAAAGGTCCGCGTTTCCTGAATTAATTTTTCACCTTTTAATAAAGCTTCTTCTTGTCGGCGACATTCATATTCAATCGCCCGTTGAATATTCCGTAAGGAATTCATGTTTTTAATCTCCACCTTCGTTCCCAGGGTAAATGTTCCTTTGGGGCGCAAAGAAATGTTCACATCGGCGCGAAGGGAGCCTTCTTCCATATTTCCGTCACAAATACCTAAATAGCGGACTAATTTACGTACTTCAGACACCATGGCAAAAGCTTCCTCTGCGGAGTGAATAGCAGGTTCAGTCACCATTTCAATCAAGGGTGTTCCTGCTCGGTTGTAGTCGATAAAACTAAAGGGATTATCCCCTTCATGAAGCGACTTCCCAGCATCTTCCTCGAGGTGAATATGATGAAAAGGCAATACTTTTAGTCCTTCGGCTAAATGGACTTGAATAGATCCACCGATACAGATAGGTGTTTTATCTTGTGTGATTTGATAGCCTTTTGGAAGATCTGGGTAGAAATAATTTTTTCGATCAAAATTTTGCCAACGGGCAATCTCGGAACCTAGAGCAAAACCCATTTTTATTGCAAACTCAACAGCTTTTTTATTCAAATGCGGCAGAGTGCCTGGATGGCCAAGGGTAATGGGAGATATAAGTGTATTAGCATCCTGACCAAAGCGAACCGGATCACTAGCAAAAATTTTAGAATCCGTTTGTAATTGGGCATGTATTTCAAGGCCAATTACCGGTTCATAGGTCGAAGATTGAAAAGTACTCACGAATTTATAGGCTAATACTGGGTAAAACTAAGTAAAGATAAAAAAACCTAGGCGAATAATACCTTTAAGATGCTTTCATTTTACACGTACAGGCAGTTTTGTGTTTGTAATTAACCCAATAGGCATAGGCCACGGATCCGCCTAAAAGTACGCCGAAAATCCAATTATAGGATGAGCTACCCCAACTAACCTCCAAAACCTTTAAAGCTAAAGCAAGTGCCAAAAAATAAAGGGGCTTGAGGCGTTTATGTTTCTGATAATCGAGGATTAAAATATAGGCTGCTAAACCAAAGCTTGAAAGTACTAACAGCCATTCGATTTTAGCTGAAAATGCGAGACTCCCTAAGATATAGGGTGCAAAAAAAACAACAAAAGGCATTGTCAGGCAATGAATTGCGCAAAGGAAAGAAAGAAAAAGTCCTAATCTTTCCATGGGAATCATCTGCCTGACACGCTTATATTTAGACATATACCTAATTATTTAATAGAAATATTAAATTCAATGTCCACATCGGTACTACCTGGCTCCTCCTGTCCATTTTTAACATGTTGGCCATTCACAGGTGGCTGATGTTTTAACAAGACGCGCATCTTCCCATTCCCTTTGGATCCTGTTTTAATATCACCACGTAAACCAAGCGCTAGACCTTTCGAATCTCGGTCTTTAATACTTAGTTTAAGCAAAGAGGCTGGAATGATTTTGTACACAAATAAATGAACATCGGCCTCTTCCACAATTGCCTTTGAAATATCAACGCGAGGTGTTTTCGTTTCATCAAATAATTGTACCTGCAAATCATATTGAGTATTGTCGTTCAAAACAATAGGATCTAGTCGGTCGACAACCCCATCACCTTCAGTATCCTTCCAATAAAAATTTAATGGAATGGTAGTATCATCATCATCATCCTGTGGAGTGAATACCAACTTCACAGTAGTAATTAATTCGTTATCATCTGATGGCTCAATTCCCTCACCATGAATACACGAGACCAGAAAAAATACGATAAGAAAGCTATAATACTTATACATCTCATTTAATTAGCATACAAAGATAAGGAATATTCTTATTTGCAACAATGTTGCAAATAAGAAATGTAAGTTAAAAGACGAATGGGGGAAATGGGGAGATGAATTAAGAACTAAAAGTTAAGAGGTTAGAGGTTATAGACGTTGGACGTTAGACGTTAGAGAATCGATAATAAGGCGATTAAGTTGAGAGTTAAGAGGTTGGATATTTAAATGTAGAGACGCGATACTTCGCGTCTTTTTTCATTACTACTA
>CALLKB010000029.1 GCA_938008575.1 uncultured Cytophagaceae bacterium
GCTTCAGGAAGGTGATGGTCACAAACGATAAAATCGATTCCGTTTTCGTTGCACCATTGCACGCGTTCATGGGCTTTGATGCCGCAGTCTAATGAAATAATTAAGGTGTAACTATTGTCGGCGGCATATTGAACCCCGGCTTGGGAAACTCCATATCCTTCTGCATAGCGATCAGGAATGTAATAATCGCAATCGGCACCTAATTCCAAAGTTAAGTAGCTGTAGACCAATGCGACCGATGTGGTTCCGTCGACGTCATAATCGCCGTAGATTAGGATTTTTTCGCCGGTTTCGAGTGCTTGGTTAAGTCTTGCCACGGCCTTATCCATGTCTTTCATGAGAAAGGGGTCATTTAATTGTTCCCAGGTAGGGACCATAAATGTTTTTGCTGCTGCTAAGGTGTTGAGCTTGCGTGAAACGAGCAAGCGTAAAAAGTAGGGATTGATGTTGGCTTGGAATTCATCTCCCAGCGCTTTTACCGCTTGGGGATTGGGTTCAGGGACATAGATCCAGTTTTTTTTCGCTTGCAACATGTTGGTTTTTTTATTGGCAATTTGCATTCGCGATTGGGCTAATGCAAGGATTAGGAAAGATTATCAGGAAACTTTTAGGGCTTTTTCGGAAATTGGGTGGGGGTAGACGCTGCCGGGGTCGCAGACCCCGGCAGCGTCACTCCGCTCAATGCTGAATCCCCTCACGCTTCACCACCTTATAAAAGGTCAATAGCACGACGTAAACGTCGAAAATGAGTGATTTTTTATCAAGATATTCATAATCTAGTTGCACCTTTTTTTCTAGAGGGATCTCATCCCGACCGTTCACTTGGGCCCAACCGGTTAGGCCGGGTTTCAAGACCTGAATTCCTTTGGTGGTACGCGCATCGATTAAATCTTGTTGGTTCGATAAGGCTGGTCGGGGACCTACCACCGACATATCTCCACGGAGAATACACCACAATTGAGGCAATTCGTCAAGACTACTTTTGCGTAAAAAAGATCCAATGGGCGTTAAATAAGCATCTGGATTCCCTAATAAGTGTGTAGGTAGCACGGGAGTCTCCACCTGCATCGTGCGGAACTTTGGCATATCAAATAATGCATTTTCCTTCCCCACGCGTTTTGACCAATATAAAATCGGACCTTTCGAGCTGAGCCAAACGGCGATTGCAACGACAAGCATGGGTATTGCAAAAATGATACCGGCAATGATGACAACGATTAGATCAAAAAGTCTTTTCATGCACCGAGAATTGCCTGATTTAAATCTTCCCACAAATCTTCCACATGTTCCAAACCGATGGATAATCGCAATAGATTCCCGGGTGTTTTGCTTTCAGGTCCCTCAATAGATCTGCGATGTTCCACTAAACTTTCCACACCACCCAGGCTGGTTGCTTGTTGGAATAATTGCAAGCGATTCGCAACCTTTCTTGCCTTTGCTTCATCGCCTTTGATCTGTATGGAAATCATCCCACTTTGGCCATTGGGCATTTGTTTAATCGCCAAATCGTAATTGGGATTCGAGGGCAATCCTGGATAATGTACTTGTTCAATGCCGGGGTGTTTTTCCAAATGTGTCGCTAATTCCAACGCATTTTTGCTGTGTTCCCGCATGCGCAAGGGCAATGTTTTAAGTCCACGGGCTAGTAAATAGCAATCCAATGGATTTTGCGTGGCACCCATCAAAATTTGAACGCGTTTAACGCGCTCCGACCACGCAGAAGCTTCCTTGAATATCACTGCTCCTCCTAATACATCTGAATGTCCGCCGATGTATTTCGTGGTTGCGTGCATTACGATGTCTGCGCCAAATTGAATCGGATTCTGTAAAATGGGGCTTGTTAATGTGTTATCAACCCCCACTAAAATATTGTGGGCATGCGCAATCTTACAAATTGCCTCAATGTCACTTAACGTCAACAATGGGTTTGCTGGTGTTTCCACCCAAATTAATTTCGTTTCGGGTTGGATGGCCGCTTCAATCGCCGCTAAATTGGTCATGTCCACTTGCGAAACCTGCAAGCCCCAAGGGCCCATGATTTCTTCGGCTAATTTATAGCTGGCATAATAGCCTACGTTGGGCATTAACACGTGGTCGCCTGATTTCATGCATTGGAAAACAGCCGAAACGGCAGCAAGTCCTGAGCCGAAAACAAAGGCAATTTTCCCTCCCTCTAACTGGGCGAGTCCTTTTTCTAGCGCATCGCGATTCGGATTTGAATTGCGGGAATACATATGCCCTTTGGGATAAGAACCGTCCTCAGAACGCTCAAAAGTCGTTGTCAAAAATACCGGTGGCGCAATAGAAGCGGCCGTTTCATCCTGCAAATGGGTTGCATGGATGGCAAGGGTTTCTTTTCTCATGCTTATTTCTTTTTCAACTCAAAATTCTTGCCGAGATATAGTCGTCTAACTTGCTCATCATCAGCGAGTTCTTGCGGCGTTCCTGCTTTTAAGATTTTTCCTTCAAAAAGCAG
>CALLKB010000030.1 GCA_938008575.1 uncultured Cytophagaceae bacterium
ACTCTTTGCAACCATATTTGTTATCAAATTTAGACTTCGTTACCGAGTCATTCACGTTGATCGCTGGCAAGAATAATGTGCCATTCTTCATACGCTCATATAAACGGTGAACACCTGTCGTTGTTTCTTCTGAAAGACCTTTGATGCCTTCGATTAACTCAGGATAATCATCAAAAACCATGTTTGTTAAATCACCACCATCATCCAAAATCATGTTCAAAGGTTGACGATCTTCTCCAAAGAATAAAGTTTGCTCGATACACCAGTTGAATTCCTCTTCGTTCATACCTTTCCAAGCATAAACAGGAATGCCTGCCGCCGCGATAGCTGCTGCTGCGTGATCTTGTGTAGAGAAAATGTTACAAGAAGACCAAGTTACATCCGCTCCTAAAGCTGTTAATGTTTCGATTAAAACCGCTGTTTGAATCGTCATGTGCAAGCAACCCGCGATGCGAGCACCTTTCAATGGTTGTGCTGCGCCAAATTCCGCGCGCAATGCCATTAAGCCCGGCATTTCAGCTTCTGCTAATTGAATCTCTTTGCGACCCCAGTCGGCCAATGCAATGTCTTTAACTTTGAAAGGTACGTAAGTCCCTGATTGTGATGCCATTGTGTATTGTATTTTATTTCGAATTCTTAAGAAAGTGCAAATTTAATCCTTTATTGCCGAGCAACAAAATTTTGTTTTAAGAAAGGCAAGCTTAGGATTCCAAGAAAGGCAATACGCTTTCGAGTTGGATCCCTCTAGAACCTTTTACTAACAAAAAGCTATTCGTAATGGGGTTATCTTGTAACCAATTGTGTAAGCCAAATTTGTCAGGGAAATAATAAGCTTGTGGTAAATGAATTAATGCATGTTGCATGTGTTCTCCTACAAGTAGTACTTTTGAAAATTGGAATTTAGCGATCATTTGACCAAGTGAGGCGTGTTCACTTGCCGACAAATCACCCAATTCAAACATGTCGCCTAGTATGACAATTTTAGGGTTATTTTCCGTATCTGCGAAATGACTGATGGCTGCCTCCATGGAAGATGGGTTGGCATTATATGCATCCATCAATACTTGGTTGGATCCAATTTTGAGGAATTGGGAACGGTGATTTGTAGGCATGTAGGAACTAATTCCTACCCGACAAGCTTCATCACTGAGTCCGAAGTTTTTCCCAACGGCGATGGCCATTTGGATGTTTTCAAAATTATAAATTCCGGGCAAATGTGATTTGATAACACTGCCATCTGCACAAGCAAAAGTAATCGTGGGTTTCGCTTCAATAAGTGTTGTAGGCATTTCGGCATTCGCCACAATGCAATTGGCGATGCCGCGCTCTTCGCTCATCTCGTGCACCACATTTTTGTCTTTTGGTAAATAGACCGTTCCGCCATGTTTGGCAACATAATCAAATAATTCCCCTTTTCCTTTGCGGACACCCGCCTCCCCGCCAAAGCCCTCTAAATGTGCTTTGCCAATGTTGGTAATTAAACTATGAGTCGGTTGAGCAATTTCAACCAATTCTTTGATGTCTCCTTGCTTATTCGCTCCCATCTCAATCACTGCAACTTCATGCGTGGATTTGATCTGTAAGATGGAAAGGGGCACGCCGATATGGTTATTTAAATTGCCTGCCGTCGCATAGCAATGAAATTTTTGGGATAGAACAGAGAATAATAATTCCTTCGTCGTTGTTTTTCCATTTGAACCCGTCAATCCAATGATAGGTATATTAAGTGTATTGCGATAATCCCGAGCTAAATCTTGGAGGGCTTTTAGGCCGTCTTCCACGAGTAAGGTTTTATCGCCTGTTTCGAAGTTTACATCATCGATGACAGCAGCCAAAGCCCCTTTTTCCAAGGCTTCTTTGGCTAATGCATTTGCGTTGAAATTAGGACCTTTCAAAGCGAAAAAAAGATTTCCTGCTTGAATCTTACGAGTGTCCGTACAAACACCCGTGGATTTTAGAAAAAATGCTAAAAGAGCTGAATTTAAAATCTTCATGTTAAATTTAGTGCGCCTAATGTAAATGCTCTGCAAATATCGAATGAAAAATTGTTTAATCCTTTTAATGAGCTTGATAAGTATGCAAATCCCTGCGCAAAGCTTGCGATTTTCTATTTTTCAAGGCATTTCGGTGAAGCAAAATGGGCAGAATTTATCCTTTCCTTGGGCAGGCGGTATGAATTCCATGCAATATCAAAGCATGGATTTAAATGGGGATGGTGTGATGGATATGGTTTGTTTTGATCGAACAAGCAATCAAGTGAGTACTTTCTTGCAGGATTCACGAGGGGATTTCACTTTTGCCCCAGGATACGCAATGAAATTTCCAGTCATTGAAAATTGGTTTGCAATGGCAGATTATAATCAAGATGGCAGAAAGGATTTGTTTTGCTCCAGCGCTGCAGGTATTAAGGTATATCAAAATAAATCGGTTAATGGTCAGATTTACTTTGAAAAAGTCAAAGATCCTCTTTATACGAAAGGATTTACCGGTCTCATTAATTTATATGTCGCTTCACCTGACATTCCGGTCATTGCGGATGTAGATAGTGATGGCGATGTGGATGTGTTGGCATTCGAACCGGGAGGTCATTACATCGAATTTCATGAGAATGTGTCCTTGCAAAAATCAGGTAAAGCGGATCTTGATTTTGAGAAATCTCCACAATATTGGGGTAATTTTGTTCATCATGATTGTCGGGATGCCCAAATCCTGAACTCGGTAATTAGCCCTCAGTCTGTTGGGGCCGTTAATCGGGTCGACCATGTTGGGAATAGTTTAGGGAGGACGGCCAACAATGATTTGTTTTTTGGGCAGGTAGCTTGTACCAATTTGGGCATGTTGAAAAATGTAGGAACCCAGCAGCAAGTCAGCTATTCGAATATCGATTTTGATTATTTAGGAGGATTATCTGTAGGGGTAGGGGTATTCTATTCGGCAACACCCCTTCAGCTGAACGGGAAGACGGAGGAATTGTTCGTCTCGTTAAATACCCCGGACAATACAGGTTTTCGGCAGGATTTTCAGCATGCTTCATTTCGGATTGTCGGGGGTAAGTCAAAGCCCTTTTTACAAGATCAAATGATCGATGTAGGGGAGAAGGCGAGTCCTTGCTTTTTTGATGTAGATGAAGATGGGGATTTGGATTTATTGATCGGCCATGCCGGTTATCGGGTTGCAAATGATGTGAAATCCAGTATGTATCTATACGAAAATCAATCGGGTACCTTCCAATTTAAAACGGCAGATTACCTCGGTTTAGGTGTTAGCGAATCCCTGACGGATTTGGTCTTACAAGTTCAGGGAAATCAAATGCTGGTTGTAGGCCAAAGTGCCGAAGGTTCAAAAGTATTTTATTTGAGCAAACAGCAAATTGCTAGGGTTAGTCTTGTACTTAATCCGGGAGAAATACCTTTTATGAGTCCATGGGGAAATTTGGTCATTACACGAACGGGCCGAATTCAATCTGCTGCGAATGCCGACTGGGGTCAATTGAGTAAAGAATCATGGCAAGTGCGTTCTTGTCAGTTTGCTGATATGGATGGAGATGGGACTGCTGAATTTATCGGGATTGATCTTGAGGGCAATTGGCACATCGGGAATTATGATGTTTTAACAAATTTAATTTCTTGGCGTACAGCGGATTTTCAAGGATTTACGGTGGGAAGAAATGCACGCCTGAGCGTGGCTGATTTCAATGCGGATGGTCGGCAGGATTTGGTTGTTGGAACCGGCGCTGGAGGGATTTATTTACTGGAGAATAAGAGTAATTCTCCGGTTTGGGATGCGATGACGGAGCAAACGTTACAAGTTTGGCCTAATCCTAATTCAGGTCTAATTCACGTATTAACAAATCAACCAGGGGAATTGCAGCTATATAATACGTTGGGCCAAAAGGCTTCAACGCTTCACGTTGAACCCGGAAGAACCTATGATTTATATGTAAAGCAACTGGGTTTCATCCGTTTTGTGGATGATAAGGGACGAGTTAGTACGCAGAAACTCCAACAAGATTAAAAGAATTTACCGGCCCCTAAAACGATTTGGCGAAGACTGACAATGATGATCACGATGCCTACTAAAATCATCATGCTCTTCACCGGAAGTTTGTTGGCCAAACGCGCAGCAATCGGCGCAGCCACTACACCACCTAAAATTAAGCCGGCAATGACTTGCCAATAACCTAAGCCAATCACCGTAAAGAAGGTAATCGAAGAGGCAAGGGATACAAAAAATTCGGTCAAATTAACGCTTCCAATCGTGTATTTAGGATGACGTCCCGATGCAATTAATGTAGAAGATACGATGGGTCCCCAACCGCCACCACCGATGGAATCTAAGTAACCGCCGAATAAGGCCAACCAGCCCACTTTCTTTAATTGGCGTTTTTCTTGGCGTTTGATTAATGCCTTTCGAATAATGATGGCCCCTAAAAATAAGGTGTAAATAGAAACAATCGGTTTGATATAACCAGCATAATCTTCTAAGGAAGAAAGTACATAAGCCCCTAAAATGGCACCAATTACGCCTGGAATGACTAAGGTTTTGAATAATTTAGAATTTACATTTCCAAATTTCAAGTGCATGTACCCTGAAACGCCTGAGGTGAACACCTCAGATGCATGCACGCTGGCAGAAGCTGCGGCAGGGGTGATGCCTACCGACATTAAAAAAGTTGTCGCGGTAACACCATAGGCCATACCTAGTGCCCCATCAATCATTTGGGCAATAAACCCACCTAGTACATAATATAGAATTTCTGAATCAACCGTATTGAAGACTGCAATGACATTTTCTGCCGTGAGATATGAGAATAATAAATGCCCCACAATCATTAAGGCTAACGCATTACTGATGTGAATAATGACCTCGGTGATGCTCCTTTCCCGCTTCCAAATGATGTTAATCGCTTTTAATAAGCTAGGAAATTTAGGCTTGTTGGGCGTGGACTCAGGTTGTGTAGACATGGGTTAATTTTATAATCCTACAAAACTAATAGACTTTACTTAATCTACCAATAAAGTAGAGTAAATATTTTTTCATAAAATTCGTGTAAATTGCATGCCCTTTTGAAAAACAAACAATTATATGCGTTCAGAGTATCAATTTCGTGAGATCGAAAAAGCGTGGCAAGGATTTTGGGAGCAAAACCAAACATTCAAAGCACAGGTAAATCCTAATAAACCCAAGTATTATGTGTTGGACATGTTTCCTTATCCTTCGGGAGCGGGGCTACATGTAGGCCATCCGCTGGGTTACATTGCTTCGGACATCATGGCGCGTTATAAGCGTTTGCAGGGATATGAGGTGTTGCACCCCATGGGATTTGATTCCTTTGGTTTGCCTGCAGAGCAATATGCGATTCAAACGGGTCAGCATCCTGCGATTACGACGGAACAAAATATTACTCGTTACATAGAGCAATTGAAAAACATGGGTTTTTCGTTCGATTGGACGCGTGAAGTACGTACGTCGGATCCTGCTTATTACAAATGGACGCAGTGGATTTTCATGCAATTATTTAATTCTTGGTATAACCAGGAAGCAGATAAGGCTGAGTCTGTTGATACTTTGAAAAGTATTTTAGCTTCCAAAGGATCTATCGGCTTGAAAGCGGTTTGTGAAGACGATGTGGAGCGTATTTCAGCGGATGCTTGGAATGCAATGGGTGAGGAGGAGCAATATGCCTATTTGTTGAATTTTCGATTGGCTTATTTGGATGATTCGGTTGTCAACTGGTGTCCTCAATTAGGTACGGTATTAGCGAATGATGAAGTAAAAGATGGTTTATCCGAGCGTGGAGGCTATCCTGTTGAGCAGAAAAAAATGCGTCAATGGTCGATGCGCATCACGGCCTATGCAGATCGTTTATTACGTGGTTTAGAAGAGGTAGATTGGTCGGATTCGTTGAAAGAACAACAACGCAACTGGATTGGAAAATCAATCGGGACAGATGTTGAATTTGCCATTGAGGGTATTTCGGATAAGAAAATCAAGGTGTTTACGACTCGCGTAGATACAATTTATGGGGTATCTTTCATGGTGTTAGCACCTGAGCATGAATGGGTAGCGGAATTAACAAAGCCAGAACAACAGGCTGATGTGGATGCCTATATTACCTGGACGAAATCGCGTTCAGAATTAGATCGTGTTTCAGAAGTTAAAACCGTTTCAGGTGTATTCACAGGTTCTTATGTGATTAATCCCTTGAATAATGAGCGTGTTCCTTTGTTCTTGGCCGACTACGTTTTGGCTGGTTATGGAACGGGGGCTGTGATGGGTGTTCCTTCAGGAGACCAACGTGACTGGAATTTTGCCAAACATTTTGATTTGCCTATTCCTGCTATCTTAGATGCGCAAAAAGATATTGAAAAACAGGCAGATAATACCAAAGAAGGAAAATACATCAACTCGGGTATTATCAATGGCATGGGGTATAAAGAGGCTACGAATACCTTAATTCAGTGGTTAGAGGAACGCGAAATTGGAAAAGGAAAGGTACAGTACCGCATGCGAAACGCCGTATTCTCGCGTCAGCGTTATTGGGGTGAGCCGGTTCCGGTTTATTTTAAGCCTACGGCCTCAGGCCAATTATTGCCTTATTTAATTCAGGAGTCTGAATTGCCTTTGGAATTGCCTAAAATCGATAAGTATTTACCAACGGAAACGGGTGAGCCGCCATTAGGACGCGCTGCGGATTCATGGAAATACCAAGGTCAATATGATTACGAATGGTCGACCATGCCGGGCTGGGCCGGATCGTCTTGGTACTGGTATCGTTACATGGACGCACAAAATGATGCTGCTTTTGCTTCGGCGGAGGCAGTAAATTATTGGAAGGCAGTTGACCTGTACATCGGTGGTTCTGAGCATGCAACGGGACACTTGTTGTACTCGCGTTTTTGGAATAAGTTCTTGAAAGATTTAGGATATGTAGCGGAGGAAGAATTTGCTAAGAAATTGATCAACCAAGGGATGATTCAAGGTCGGTCAAATTTTGTCTATCGTGTCAAAAATTCCGATCAGGTGACTTTTGTGTCTCATGGTTTGAAAGATCAATACGATGTGGCTGCGCTGCATGTGGATGTGAATATTGTGGAAAATGACTTTTTGGACGTAGAAGAATTCAAGCGTTCACGTAACGATGTACCTGCGGATGCACAATTCATCTTGGAAGATGGGAAATATGTATGCGGTTGGGAAGTGGAGAAAATGTCCAAATCGAAGTTCAACGTCGTGAATCCGGATGATTTAATTGCTAAATATGGTGCGGATACATTGCGTGTGTACGAGATGTTCTTAGGACCTTTGGAGCAATTCAAGCCTTGGAATACGAATTCCATTTCGGGATCTCATAATTTCTTGCGCAAGGTATGGCGTTTGTTCTTTGATGAGCAAGCACAAAAATCGGTTTTAGTGGATGCTCCAGCTACACCGGAAGAATTAAAGGTATTACATACAGCCATTCGCAAAGTTCAGGATGATTTGGATCGTTATTCGTTCAATACGGTTGTATCGACTTTGATGATTTGCGTAAATGATTTAGGCCAATTGAAATGCCACAAGAAATCGGTGCTTCGTGAATTGGTTTTATTGCTATCTCCATATGCACCTCACATGGCTGAAGAATTATGGTTGGCCTTAGGAGAGGAGGCAGGAAGTATTTCCCATGCCAAATTCCCGGTATTCAATCCTGAATTTTTGGTGGAGAATGAATTCAATTATCCGATTTCTTTCAATGGAAAGGTGAAATTAACCCTAGCCTTTTCTGCAACGGCGAGTCCGGCAGAAGTAGAGGCAGCTGTGCTGGCTAATGAACAAGTGCAGAAACACTTGGATGGCAAAGCACCTTCTAAGGTGATTGTGGTTCCGAAACGGATTGTCAATATTGTGTTAGGAAAGTAGAAAGAAAGGGCTGAGAAATCAGCCCTTTTTATTTTTGAACAATTAGTTCAACAATTTTGATTAATGTCAAGCTGAAGGTAATTAAGCCGAGTGTCCAACGGATATTTGTCCTAATTGCCTTTTCGATGCTTACTTGTAATCGGGCCTCCATTGTTTCGAAACGAGCTTCAAATGCTTCAAATCGAACTTCAAGTGCAAGTATTCTATCTTCAAGTTTATCTAATCTATTCTCTAGATTATCTATTCTGCTCCCTAACTGTTCGAATTTTCCCGCTAGATCAATAAAGTCTAATCGAAGCTGCGCTACATCTGCGGCAATCGCGTCTCTTCGATCATCTAAATGGTTGATTTGGACGAATGCCGACTTAATTAACAAGGTACTAACATCTTGTTCAGTAAGCGCTTCACCATTTGAAAACTTGTTTTCAATAAATTGAATTTTCGGCTGAATCATTTCCAATAATTTATTCTCAATTTTGATATTCTTTTTCATCCTTCGGGCTAGGTTTGATGACACAAATTTCGTCCGGATAAATACCTTTTCCTATTCAAAAAATGACTAATTGAATGATTATCAATGAATTGATTTAATCCATTCGCGGATCAACGCGACGCCTTCTTGATGGATGATTGTCCGACTCATTTCCGGCATCATGACACCAGGATCTTGCGAATTCATCCGATAGAGCAATATGCTTTCTGCCGGTTTACCCGCAACGATGTCATAGGATAAACCGCCTGAACCACGACCTGCCGCCACGGGTGATTTCATGATGCCATAGGCCGTCGTGCCATAATAGCGATAATCTAAAAATAAGCCTGAACTCTTGGCGGGTCCTTTGGGATTATGACAATGCGCACAATTGATGTCTAAATATGCCTTCACTCGTTCATTGAGCGGTGCACCTTCGTCAATATACGAGACGAATTTTGGCCTAGTTCCGGGTACATTCGTCAGCTGATTCGTCCGACTCCAATAATCCAATTGGTTTTCTTCTCCATGGGCATAGCGCATCGAGGCATTCATTTGTCGGGCGCTTGGACCTATCGGCGTCATCATACCATCGCGTTCGTGGCATCCTTTGCATTGATTCATATTCGGCACGACATAATTAACCTGCTGCTTCTTGCCCTGCATGTTTTTGAACTCTACCAAACTCGTCCCACCAGCTACTTCTAAATAGGCTTCTGTTTGCTCCTCATTCCAAATATAAGGCAATGCTACCCAGCCCGTAGCTTCGTGGCTTAGGATACGTGTTTCCATGATTCTCCTACCGGATTCGGGTTTGCGTTCATCAATCGGATAATAAAAGGTTTTAGCAATACGTGTTCCCACTGGAAATTGGAAAACGGAATCCGGATTGTAGGCGACTGATTGTCCCGCAGGTAATTGAACGAAACGTAATTTATGGGCGTAATCTGAAAAGAGGGGACTTATTAGCTCATAAGGTGTAACACCGATGACTGGAATTTGATCTTGCAGTTTTCCCTGAAACAAGCCATAATCAGATAGTTTCGTGGGGAATTTAGGCGCTGGTTGGTACGAAAATAAGCCAAGAAGCAAGAGGAATCCCAAGTAACGCATGCCTAAAATTGATTCGATTTGACATATTCCTGTACACAATCCAACTCTGCGGGATTACGTCGCACGTTTTTGAAATCGTGTTCCGCATCCATATTGGCCACCGACTGGTTTGCATTATGATGTACACAAATGCGATGTTGGGGTAAATATTGACCATCGCTTCCACAACGTGCCGAATCAAGAATACCATCATAAACGACATAGGGTACATTTCTGCCAAATCGCAATTTGAAGCGGTAAATCTGGGCAAATCGTCCTTCTAAGGGTACACGTCCTAAACGACGCTCAAAGGTATTATTGAACACCGAAATGGCGGTTGGGTAGGGGTCATATTCCTTATCTTTAATCGCGATTTCTGACATGAAATAAGAAATAATACCGACGCCTACCGTTTGATGATTTAAAATCTTATTGTCGTAAATGTCTACGTTGCTCGTCGCCAAAATCAACATCCCGGTTCCCTTGGGTACTTTACCTACGATATTGCCTTTAGGAGCGAAATTCGATTGGTTATTTGCTTCGATAAGGTTATTGTGAACCTTCACAAATCCACCCTTTTTTTGAATCAAATCCGGTAAGTCAAATACCAAAATCCCGCCTGTATTTCCATAGGCATGGTTATGGTGCACATCCGCATAAAGTGAGTTTTCAATTTCTATTCCCGCCACATTCTGATAGGCTGTGCAATTTTTTACTTCAATATGCTGCGATTGTCCTACATATATTCCCGCATCAGATGCCCCAATTGCAATGCAACTATCAATAAGAATATTCGTGCAAAGTACTGGATAAAGTGCATAGGAGCCATTTTGAGATTTAGGCCCTCCAGTCCATTCTGCTTTAATTCGACGGAATGTGATATCCTTCACATGCATCGTTTTGATTAGATCCCCTTTGGAATCTTGAACAGTCAAATCTTCTAAAACAATATTTTCACAGTTGGTGATTTTTATTCCCTCCGCACCCGTTTGTTGATCTTTAAAACTCAAAATGGTTTTGTCCATTCCCTTTCCGCGAATGGTGATCTTCTTTTTACCTTCTAGGGATAAACTACCTGAAATTTGAAAATTGCCGGACTCCAACTCAATTAAATCCCCATCTGATGCCAGGATTAATCGGGTCTGTAGTGCCTTTTCAAATTGGGCTTGCCCCATGACTGGAGAAAGCCCAATGAATAAAAGAAAGATGCTGAGGTACTTCATGCGAATTAGTTTCTTGGAGGCCCACCCGCACGCATTTGCGACTGCATAGTTTTGTATTTCTCTAATTGCTCAGGTGTCAAAATTGCCTTCAACGCTTCTTGTTGGCCTTCATTAATCTTCTTCATTTCCCCCATCATCTCTTCACGTTCCATACCTGCCTGACGGAATTCCATCATCTTTTCGATACGTGCAACAATTAAGGGTTCAATTTTGTCTTCTTGTTCTTTGGTCAATTTCAATTCTGAACTCATGCGGTTCAATTGATTCATAGCCATTTCCTGTGGACTTGGCATTTGTGCGTAAACTGCTTCGCCGGCTCCCATTAGGGTAATGACCATGGCGATTGTTGTTAAGATCTTTTTCATTATTATAAGTTTAGAATTTCAAGTTAACTAATTTATTCAAACACCGTATTCCAAATCAAAGAATAAACTTCCGTCGGCTCCATTTTATCAGTTGATTGATTATCAGCGATATACAAAGGATAATAAGCTTCGTCGCAAAATGGACTACCATGCGATCCTTTAACCAAACTCGCATCCAATGGAATCACATCCATGCGATATCGGAAACCAGTCAGTTTACGGGCCAATTTATAGGCTGCACGTAGTTTGATGAATGGGTTTTTAGGATCCATGAACATCTCGACCGGATCATACCCGGGTTTCTTAAAGATGTCTACGCAACGGGCAAAATCGGGTGCTTTTTTGTCGTCCAACCAGTAATAATAGGTGAACCAGGCATCCGTATCAGCAATCAATACTAAGTCACCCGCACGCGGATGATCGATGTGAAATGCGGCTAATTCCTCACCGGATAGCACTTTTTTGACGCCATGTGTTTGCATCAAGAGTAATTTTACTTCATCTAAAACAGTAGCATCTGGACAATATACATGCGCGATTTGGTGATCAGAAACGGCAAATGCACGTGATGCACCCGGATCTAATAATTCCAATCCTTGTTCTTCCCGTAAGGCGATATAACCAGCCTCGCGCAAGATGCGATTCAAATGAACGGGTTTGGAAACATTGTTTATTCCATACTCTGAAAGGATAATTACTTTCGCCCCCTTGCCTTCAAAATGGCTTACTAAACGCTCAACTACCTGATCGATTTCCTGCAAATCGCCTTTGATCTTTTCAAAATCCACCCCGAATTTCTGCAAGCAATAATCCAAATGTGGCAAATAAATAAAGGTCAGCGTCGCGTCATATTTCTTATCCACATAAATGGAGGCATCCGCAATCCAGTTCGTCGATTTAATATTCGCATTGGGTCCCCAAAAATTAAACAAGGGAAATGTTCCAAAGGCCTCCTGCAATTCATCACGCAAATCTGCTGGATGGCTATAGCAATCGGGCATCTTCACTCCATCCGAGTGATATTGAGGTCTGGGTGTCACCGAATAATCCGCCGTTGAATACATGTTGTACCACCAAAATAAATTGGCACAGGTGAAATTCGGATCTTTTTTATGTCCTGCATCCCAGATTTTTTCGTCCCCCACGAGCTTATTGGACTGTTTCCAAAACTTCACTTCCGAATCGATGTTGTCATACCAACCATTCCCCACAATACCATGTGAACTCGGATATTTACCAGTCAGGTATACACTTTGAGAAGTCGTCGTCACGGCCGGAAAAGGGGGCTTGATTTTCGATTTCTTTTTGCCCGAAATATAACCATCTAAAAATGGCGTGTGTTGGCCTAAAATACTTTCGCTTAGGCCTACAATATCAATGACTACGGTTTTTTGCATAATAGGTCTTGTATGTACGTAACTTCACGCGCGATGGATGTCTCGATGGATTCTTGGTATTCAGCAGGTAAAACTCCCCAGGTATAGGTCTCAATTTCCATCATCCGTGTGACATGATGTTGTTGATGATAAGCCAAAGTTTCCGCGATTTCCGCTTGCGTGGAATTCAATAAGCCATAGGAATCTAAGAAAAGTGGTACATGGAAATGCACGCGCCACTCGTCGTAAATACCATCTTGATAGTGCGCTAATGCTTCTCCCAAATCTTTGAATTGTTCGAATGTTCCATCCTTTTTCAAGGCCTTCACCTGATGTAAATAAGTGGGTTCCTCATATTGTTTCAAGGCTTCGATACGCGCATAAGCGTCCTTTCGTAAATCAACTCGCAGCGCAGAACTGATTTGTATCTTGCCGATGGAGATATTTTTCTCTGCTAATTCTTGTAAACAGGAGGAAGGTTTATCGAATGAAACCCCATAATGACAGACATCGAAACAGATGTGTATATGCCTGCGAACCCAATCTTCAGGGATGCCAGCTGTTATCGCATAAGGAATCAAAATGTCTGTGTACCAGTCTACGAATTCACGGTGATTTTCCAATAGTCCATCTGGTTCTGGTTCGATATCAATGTGAATCCATTTTCCCGTTGATTGTTCGGTTTGAGCCAAATAGGGAACGAGTTTTAGCAATTCCATCGTGGCCTGGCTAATAGCCGAACCGCGATTATCCCACCAAAATTTATAAGACAAGGGTGATGTTGAAATGCCTCCCTCATGTTGATCCGAAGGCAATAATTGAACTAATAAATCAATCAGCCGACGGGTATAATTCACGCGATCCTGTGTCGTCCAGTCGGGCGCATGCACCTGATCTTTGACAATCGTATTGTGAAATCCGCCGTAAGGGAATCCGTTCAACGTAAATATGTAAATGTCTTCTTGGGCGAGCCAGGTTTTTAGGGCTGCCAACTTGTTCGAATCTTCGATTAAATCGATACTTGCCTGATTCGCGATCCGTAAACCCAATCCCATCGCGTGGTCTGGACAAACTTCTTGCTTTACCTTCGGGACGGTTGCTTGTAAATTGGCAAAATGTTCTTCCCAAATCTCACCGGGATGAATGTTACTGCAATAGCTGAGGTGTCCGTAGGCCGTTTTCATCTTAAGCGTATTTAGCTAATAAGGCAACTGAAGCTTGGATCGTTGGGAAGTCCATTTCGTGAACTTCTTCTCCTTTTCCTAAAGCTTTCAACAAAGTGATGGTTAAATGCCCTCCCAAATGTTCTTGGAATTCTTGCAAACCTTTATGCAGGTTTTGGCATTCATTTTCGGCCAAAGCTTGATGATATAAATCAAATCCTAAGCCTTTAATAACGGCCAATATACGCTCGCAATCCACTAATGAAATCGCACCAATCAAATGCGAATACACGCAATCCAAGGCAATTCCGATCGCGACTGCTTCGCCATGACGTATCTTGAAATCGGATAAATATTCCAATTTATGAGCTGCCCAATGTCCAAAATCCAAGGGTCGTGCGGATCCCAATTCAAAAGGATCCCCGCCCGAAATATGCTTCATGTGCAAGTCGGCGCAACGATAAATTTGCTCAACCATCGCCGCTTCATCACGGGCATTCATGGCATCGACATGCGCCTCCAACCATTCAAAAAAGGCTAAATCTTTGATCAAAGCCACTTTGATGGCTTCTGCAATCCCAGAGCGCCAGTCGCGGTCTTCTAAGGTTGCTAAAAAGGCGATATCGTTAAATACGGCTACAGCAGGAGCGAAGGTGCCTAAGAAATTCTTCTTTCCTAAGTAATTGACCCCATTTTTAACGCCTACCCCTGAATCATTTTGGGATAAGACGGTTGTGGGTATACGAATTAATTTAACTCCACGATGGGAAATGGCAGCGGCATAGCCCGACATATCCAAGAACGCCCCACCACCAATGGCGGCGACAAAAGAATGTCGGTCAATGCGATGTTCATCAATCGCCCGAACGACTTCTTCATAAAATCGGGGATCATTTTTACACACTTCGCCCCCAGGTAAAACCAAGATTTCTGGTGCTAAATCAGCTACGGCATTCGATTCGAAATAAGAAACAATGTTACTCGTTAAGGATGGATGTGCATCTGCAACGCCTTTGTCGATGACAAATAAGATACGTTTGCGGAAATTGCTTTGGCCAAAATTGGATATAAAATCACACAAGGTTTTATTGCTCGCGTCAAACAAGTGTTTCGTAAAAATCACTTGATAGCTGAAGGGTACTTGAAATTGCTGTTGTAAAACTTGCATGAATAATAAATTAAGAAACGGCGAATTTTTTGCCCACCCACATGGAGAGTGGCAATAAGGCTAAAGTAACAAAAGCCATGTAATATTGTTCACTGACGCTGACCCAGGCGGCATTCATTAAAATCAGTGTCAAAACACCGGTTTTAACACTTTGGCCTATATTAGGTCCAATGGGGTTTTTAATGGCTTTCGTTAATTTTGAAAAGATCAAATAGGCATGTGCCACAACAAATGGAAGCATGTACATCAGTTTTCCAGCTTGATAGCCTACGGTCAATTGGCTTCCATGCACAATGACGAATAAGAAGGCCGCAAACCACAAGGGCGCCGACTGGCTTCCATGTACCTCACCACGGCTCACCAAGGTAATCGCAGCGATGTAAATCAAGGGAATTAAAATCAACGGGAAGTGCTCTAAAACGCCGAGCTCGTACACGCTCATACCCAGCATTAAATTATAGGCCCGGCATAATCCCATATTGATGGGGCCAAAAATACGCATGTGCTTTCCCTTGTAATCATAAAACAACGCAAGTAGGGTAATGATTACTGCGACGATCCCACTCAATCGGCTTTGCCAAAAGGCCAAGAAAATTCCCAATGATAGTAAAACGATTCCACCAAAAACAGCTTCGATTCGTTGGATTCTGCCACTAGGCAAAGCGCGTTCTGGGCGTTCAATGATGTCTAGTTCGTGGTCAAATATGTCATTGAATACGACGCCACCAGCATACAAACATATGGTCGAAATGCCTAGAAAAACAACAGGCCAAAATTGGTAGTCCAAGGTCCCAAAGGTAAATCCTACAATGGCCATGCCCGCCAATACATCCGTTAAGGCTGTAATGACATTCGCTGGACGCATGAGTTCAAGAAAGGCTCTGAATTTGATACGCATTAGCGAATGATTAGGGAATCTTTGTTGACACGCGGTGCTTGACCACCCCGTAAAACCGTATTTCCATTAAATTTTTGTGTTTGGTCAATGTCCAAGCCATTGATGAAATCCGATTCTTGAATCTGTCCACTTTGGGCAAATGCATCCAAAGCATTTTGATACGTGACCAATCGAATATGTTCATCCGGAATCTCCTTGATTTTCATTAAAGCTGCGGTTTTTGGAATCGCTAATGGATCCGAAATGCCCCAATCCGCGGCAGAATTGACCATGATGCGTTCGGGACCGTATTGTTTGACGATTTCCACCATACGCTCATTACCCATTTTGGTGAATGGATAAATCGTAAAAGCGGCATAAAAACCTTGGTCTAAAACCGATTTAACCGTTTCTTCATTATTATGGTCGATAATGACCATGTTTGGTGCGATGCCATGCTCCAAAGCAATGGCCATACTGCGCTCCGTTCCTTTTTTCTTATCCCGGTGTGGCGTGTGGACTTGAACGGGCAAATTCATTTCTTTGGCCAGTTCTAATTGCGCACGGTAATATTTTTCCTCAGCGGCCGTTTGGTCATCGAAACCGATTTCTCCTACACCCACAACGCCTTCTTTCTGCAAGAATAAAGGCAATATTTCCATCACCTGTTCTGCTAATGCCTCATGATTAGCCTCACGAGAATTCAGTCCAATCGTGCAATAATGTTTAATGCCAAATTGCGAAGAACGAAAACGTTCCCAGCCCACTAAACTCGCGAAATAGTCTTTAAATGAAGCTAATCCAGTACGCGGTTGGCCTAACCAGAATGCAGGTTCAATCAAGGCCACAACGCCAGCATCAGCTAAAGCCTGGTAATCATCTGTGGTCCGCGAAGTCATGTGCACATGCGGATCAAAGAATTTCATGCCTTGTGTGTATTGGGCAAAAGTTCCATCTACAGCATGCGCTGTCGTTTTCTCTTGCTCCGTTCCTTCAAAATGCGAAGGATTCCCTATGTTTTTATGTTCTTGGCACATATTAGGCGGTATAAATCGGTTCTGGTTTTTCGAGTTCATGCCAAAGTCCTTGCGTGCTGCCAGGAATTTGGGCTTCTTGTTTCACTAAGCTTGCCGCGAGGACATCCCTTGGATTTTCAGATTGTGTCAATTTTTCAATGTCGGCATGTAAAGATTCATTTATGAATTTAGGAACGAGCCGCCATACTTGCGATGGCACTCTACGTCCTGCCGACCATCTTTCATGGGCAAAATCGGAAAGTGTATTTGCTAAATCTTGATTAGCTCGATCATCCAATCCGATGATTTGATGAATGGCTTTATCATTGAAAATACATTTTAAGACTAATTGGTTCCAAGCTGCTTCGCTGAAATAATCTTTCGGATATGTATTCCCGAAGGCAATAGCGTCAAAAACGGGCCCCATGTTTGAACGTACCGCATCCGTCGCACGTAATAAAAAATTCTCAGGATTATTTAGGTAGGGAAGTGAACGCGTTAAAGCGACAGCTTCTTGCATTTCTGCAGTTTCATATAAAAGGTCTACATTCGCCTCGTCCAATTGAGTAAGTAAATCGACACGAACGACTTGGTCTAGAGTCCAGCCTTTGAAATCACTAGCTTCAATCAAATGCTTTGAGATAAAACGAGGAACTTTCACAAAGGCTAATGCCAAAGCTTTGCCACTTAAGGCTTTTTGTTCGGCGATCCAAGTGGATTCTTTTTCAGTCGCATAGGCTGCGATGGTTTCAGCGATTTGTGTATTCGTTTTCACGGCTAATTAGGTTCCTTTCAACGAAAATACTAAAAAAAATGAGGATTTTTATGATTTATTGACTTGATCAATATTCTCTTCTGTTTTTATGCGGTAAGGGCCTTTTCTAAGAAATAAAATAGGAAAAAAATAGCGATAGAGAATGCCTAGTTTTTGGCTAAAAATTCGTTGGTTATTTGTGTCGTCCAAAATGCTTTTCCCTTTCAGTAAATTCAAGCAAATTTTCCAAGCCCAAAACACAGGAGCCAAAAATGTATAATTCGCATAGATAACCAAGAATGGTAAAATGCCATAACTTTTCCGAATCCACAACAAGTTCGAAACTTGTATTTGCATCGCAAAACGATTGACCCAGGAGTAGGTCGTTCTTCGGAAAGGATTATCTTGGATTAGGTGAATGAATTTTACCTCGTCAAAATAGGCCAGTTTCCCAATTTTGCTCAGTCGGTAACTCAATTCTGCATCTTCTGCATACATGAAAAAATCTTCGTCCCAACCATGTAGTTTGAGTAGAATTTCTTTCGATGCCATCAGAAATGCACCCACTAAATTATTCGTTTCTTCCGGTCGGCTGAATCTTTGCACAGGCAATAATCGATCGATCAGTTGATGAAAAAAAGGGCTATTCGGTACAATGTAAAAATCTCGTCTTATATCATTGAGTGTTCGATAATAGGGGAGAGCTTCTTGATTTAAATCAACTTGAATTCCACCAATAGCCGCAAGACTCGAATCGGTTTTTAATTTTTGAAAAGCCTTTGAG
The DNA here is from genome assembly GCA_938008575.1 of uncultured Cytophagaceae bacterium. GTDB lineage: Bacteria > Bacteroidota > Bacteroidia > Cytophagales > Spirosomataceae > Aquirufa > Aquirufa echingensis. Next base: position 18,193 of record CALLKB010000030.1, read on the forward strand.
ATGGTTGCATCGAAGACCAAGGTGTCGGCATTTAGAAAAAGCACGTATTCTCCAGATGCGGCATGTAAGCCGATATTATTGGCTTTGGAAAAACCAACATTCCCACCGGAATCTATCCATTTTGTTTGTGGATAAGTCGATAAAATAGCTTGATTTTGTCCTGGGACGTAATGATTGTCGACGATGATACATTCAAAATGCAAGTCGGTGGTATGTTCATAAATGCTTCGCAAGCAATCCAATAAGAGCGCTTCTGTTTTGTAATTGACAAATACGATTGATACATCCATGAACCTCAAAATTAGTTTGAATTTATTTTATTTAAACGGCTCGTGACGTTTTTCTTTTCGATTCCGTTCGACTTTCCCTATATTTCGTTTTATAAATTCAAACTATGCGTAAATTATTTTACTCCCTTGTTCTTATCTTCTTTCAATTGATCGCTTTTGGTCAAAAGTTCACCTTGGAAGCCGTTAAATCCTATGCTTTTCCAACTGAATTGATTCGCTCAACCCAGGGCGATAAAATAGCGTGGGCTATGGATGAGAAAGGAATTCGAAACATTTATGTAGCGGAAGCGCCTAATTTTACAGCTCGAAAATTAACTTCTTTCAAAGAAGACGACGGCCAGGAGCTAAGCTCTATTTCGATTTCGGATGATGGGAAATGGGTATTATTTGTTCGCGGTGGAGATCATGGAGCAAATTTTGATGATGAAAAGGCTGTTAATCCAGCTGGAAATACGGAACCACAAACGGTTCGCGTGATGCAAATTGCTTTTACAGGAGGTCCGATTCGTGTCATTTCAGAAGGAGACTTTCCGGTTATTTCACCGGATAATAAAGTGGTTGCTTATATTAAGGAAGGCCAACCGTGGATATGCAAATTGGATACCAATGAGAATGAGGATTTCTTGGAAGCCCCTGTTCGCTTGTTGAAAACGCGCGGTTCCGTGCATTCCTTGACTTGGGCTCCTGGAGGAAAGAAATTAGCATTTGTTGCGAATCGTGGGGACCATTCGTTTATTGGTTATTTGGAAATGGGTAAGAATGCAGTTAATTGGATTGATCCTGCATTCGCCAAAGATTTTAGTCCCAATTGGTCGCCGGATGGTAGTCAATTAGGCTTTATCCGTACACCTGCCGAGGGAGGTTCTGCGGATTCATTAACCCAACGGAAGCGTATTCCATGGTCGATTCGTAAGGCGGGTTTAGTTGCTGGAGAAAAATCTACCTTGGTTTGGGAAGCGCCCAATACCTACAGAGGTTCGATACCTACAACACATGGCGGCACGAACTTACATTGGGCTCGCCAAGATCGTTTAGTATTTACGTCTTATCATGATGGTTGGCCGCATGCTTATTCAGTTGCACCTACGGGTGGCGCGGCTTTGTTATTGAGCCCAGGTGAATTTATGGTGGAGCATCTGAGCGTTAGTGCTGATGGAAATTCGATTTATTTTGATGCAAATACAGGAGGCGAAGACACGGACAAAGATCGCCGACATATCTGCCAAGTTTCTGTGGATAAGGCTGACATGAAAGTCTTGACGCCAGGAAAGGGAATTGAGTGGACCGCTGTTTCAGTTGCCGGAGGATATGCCTATATCGGGGCAGGAGCTCAAAAGGCACCTCAATTGATGTTGTCTACCTCTTCTACAGCTCGTTCATTAACCGAAAGTTTAATTCCAGTAGAATTCCCAACGAGTGCATTGGTAGAACCAAAACAAGTGATTTTTAAATCATTGGATGGCTTAACGATTCACGGCCAAATTTTTGATAATTCGAACGGAGCGCAGAAAAAACCGGCCATCATTTTTGTGCACGGTGGACCTCCACGTCAAATGCTTTTGGGTTGGCACTATTCCGATTATTACTCAAATGCCTATGCATTGAACCAGTATTTGGCGAATCAAGGATTTGTGGTTTTGTCGGTTAATTACCGATTGGGCATTGGATATGGCTATGATTTCCATAATCCTAAATCAGCTGGCCAATGGGGTGCTTCGGAATACCTAGATATCAAAGCGGCAGGAGAGTGGTTGGCGCAACAATCCTATGTTGATCCTAAGAAAATCGCCTTATATGGCGGATCCTATGGCGGATATTTAACTGCATTAGCGTTGGCGCGTGATTCTAAATTATTCGTGGCTGGAGTAGATATTCATGGGGTGCATGATTGGGCACACCAACGAGAAATTCCGATGGAATTATTATCGGGACCTCACAAGGCACCAGATGCTGATTGGGCAACAAGTTTATCATATCGCTCTTCACCTATCTCGTCCATAGATACGTGGAAATCGCCCGTATTGTTCATTCATGCGGATGACGATCGCAATGTTCCATTTAGCCAAAGTATTGACTTAATCAATCGCTTGCAAAAGAAAAAAGTACCTATGGAAACGATGGTGATTGTAGATGATACGCATCATTGGATGAAGTTTTCGAATGCCATCAAGGTATTTCAAGCGACGGCAGATTACTTAAAAGCGCAATTAACGAAATAGGTTAAACCCGCGTTTTTAGCTAATTTTGCAGCATGCAAGAAAGACCGATTACCGACTGGCTTCCATTGACAAAGAAGGAAGTAGAAAAGCGTGGCTGGGATGAGCTAGACGTCATTCTGATATCAGGTGATGCCTATGTTGATCATCCGGCGTTTGGAACGGCGGTTATTGGTCGGATCATGGAAAGTGAGGGCTTGAAAGTGGGGATTGTGGCGCAGCCCAATTGGCAGGATGACTTGCGTGATTTTAAGAAATTAGGCAAACCCAAATACTTTTTTGGCGTAACGGCAGGTTGTATGGATTCCATGGTGAATCATTACACGGCGAATAAGCGCCTTCGTTCGA
>CALLKB010000031.1 GCA_938008575.1 uncultured Cytophagaceae bacterium
TTGGGTGCTTGAATGACGATTCCATCGCCTTTGAATCGGAGTTTTTTGAGGATGTCTTGCATGGTAATAAATTAGCAACCGCCCTTAACTTGGACATGTTTATACACGAGTTTAGCACCTTTTGTCACGTAGCTTGGCGATAGAATCGCAAAGGCATATTTGGGTGCTTTCGAAACGTGATGACTTTTGATGGTGATTTGATCATTCACCTGCAGGTTTCGCAAGGCATCAAATTCATCATCCGTTTCTCCTCCAAAAGCAAGAATATAATCGTCCCCTTGGATGTTGACCATGATGCCAAAACCGAGGCTAGATCTTTCCGGCAAACGGAGCGATGTAACGACACCCCTAAGTTGCGCATTGCCACGAATAGCCCGATTGATTTTCATCGCACCCGCATGTACTTTTTGACCGGTTGGCGATGCTTCCCATTTCGTGAACTGAATTCCATCGGGAGAATCCCGCCAGGTTTTCAATGCAGTCTTATTTGCAGGATTTGCCAATAGTGCACCGCTCGCTAAAAACAACATTACAATACCTTTTTTCATCATTCGTTTTTTATCACTAAGCCGGCACCTTCGACATATCCATATGAAATATTTCCCAGGTATGTCCATCGAAGTCCTCAATCGTGCGTTGGACCATAAAGCCATAATCGCGCATTTCATTGGGTTCGATGCCGCCCGCACCTAAGCCACTATCCACGACTTGGTTGACTTCTTCTATACTCTCCATGGATAAGGAAAGCAAGGCTGCTATCGATGATTTCGTATCGGCAATCGGCTTTTTGGTAAAGCTCGAAAACTTCTCATGCGAAAGAATCATCAGAAAAATATTATCCGACCAAACCATGCATTTGCCACTTTCGTCGGAGAACTGCGGATTATTCTTGAAGCCCAAAGCCGTGTAAAATGCCATTGATTTTTCTGGATCTTGCACCGCAAGGTTGATAAAGATTTGATTCGCCATGATGTTATTATTTGAATGATTAAAGATATGGAATCCGCCATTTAGAAAGTGCATGTTGACAATAAAAAAGCCAATCAAATTTGATTGGCTAGCACAAGAGCTTGAAAGGGGTTGAACCTATTGTTCATAATGTAGAAAGATTTTCCAAATCATTTAAATCCTTAGCTCGACCACTTATTTCCTTGTTTCTTTTCAAGTCATTGATGTGAATTACTTTCATTGGGATTTCTTCAAAAACAGTATCCAATGCATTGGCCGAAATTTCTTGAAAAGTAAACCCTGAGATTTCTTTTAAAATTTCAATACAAACTGGAGGTCTTCCAAAGGTGTATACATTTATATGAGTTTGGTGAAGAAAAGACTCTTCAGTCATATCAAAAAGAGGCATTTGAAATTGTTCAAAGGCATGTACCAATTTTCCATAATTGTTTTTCGAAACCTCAACAAATATATCAATGTCTCCAGTAGTTCTAGGGAATCCATGATAGATAACGGAATATCCTCCAACTAATACATAGTTGACTTCATTTTTATTCAGAGCCAATAAAAATTCTTGAAAATCTGGATTAAAAATATTCCCCATAGCTAATTTTTGCGCATTGAAAAAATTGATTTGTCCATTTTAGGAGGATGCCCTAAAGTATAATTAAAAGAAACGCTATTTAAATAGGCAAAAACCTTAGCAATTTCTTCCTTTCTCATTCCTAAATAAGGTATAACCTCTTCCTTCATTTCAAA
>CALLKB010000032.1 GCA_938008575.1 uncultured Cytophagaceae bacterium
GTATCCTGATTGAAATCAAAAATCGATTGGATTACATGAATCGCGTAGGATTGGGTTATTTGACTTTGAACCGTTTGACGTCTACTTTGTCGGGCGGCGAATTCCAACGCATCAAATTAGCAACTTCTTTAGGAAGCGCCTTGGTCGGCTCGATGTACATCCTGGATGAGCCGAGTATCGGTTTGCATCCGCGCGACACGGAAAGACTCATTTCAGTATTAGAAATGCTCAAATCCATGGGCAACACGGTCATCGTCGTCGAACATGAAGAAGACATCATGCGTGCGGCAGATCAGATAATTGACATCGGTCCCGAGGCTGGTCGGCATGGAGGCAATCTAAGTTTTCAGGGAAATTTGGCCGAAGCGTTATTGGATACGACGACCGACAGCCACACCTTGCGGTTTTTACAAGGCCAAGACACGATACAAGTTCCAAGTTTCCGTAGAAAGCCTTTGGCCCATATTGAAATCAAAGGAGCGAGTGAAAATAACTTAAAGAACATCGACGTCAAGATTCCTTTGGGCATCATGACGGCGGTGACGGGCGTTTCCGGTTCAGGCAAATCGACCCTGATTCGTAAAATCTTATACCCGGCTTTGTTAAGAAATTTACAATTAGGCACAGAGGAAACAGGACGATTCCGCGAATTAGGCGGCAGTACGAATAAAATTGCGAGCATTGAAATGGTGGACCAGCAGCCCATCGGAAAATCTTCGCGTTCTAATCCGATTACCTACATCAAGGCTTATGACGCGATTCGTGCCTTGTTTTCAGAATTACCTTTGGCCAAAACCCGTGGATACAAACCGGCTCATTTTTCATTTAATGTGGAAGGCGGTCGGTGCGAAACTTGCCAAGGCGAAGGAGAAATCACCATTGAGATGCAATTCATGGCTGATATTAAATTGACCTGCGAGTCATGTAACGGCCAACGATTTAAGCAAGAAATCTTGGACATCAAATTCCAAGACAAACACATCGCGGATATTTTGGACATGACAGTAGAGGAAAGCATCCCCTATTTCCAAGAAAAAGCACCCAAGATTGCTGAGAAAATAGACCCGCTCTTTCAAGTGGGATTAGGCTATATCAAACTAGGTCAATCGTCAAATTCACTTTCGGGTGGAGAGGCCCAACGCGTTAAATTGGCCAGCTTTTTAGGCAAAGGAAATGGAAACAAAGGCAAAACGCTTTTTATCTTTGATGAACCTACCACAGGATTGCACTTTCATGACATCAAAAAATTATTGAAAGCGATGAATGATTTGGTGGAGCAAGGCGACACCGTTATCATCATCGAACATAATATGGAGGTCGTAAAATGTGCCGACCACATCATTGACCTAGGTCCAGAAGGCGGCGAAAATGGCGGAAATTTAAGTTTCGAAGGAACACCCGAGGCAATGTGTGCATTGAAAGACAATAACCCGACGGCACATTATTTAAAACAAAAAATGTAATTCCATGATTGCAGACGGACTTATGCAGGCATTACCCAACCAATTGCAAAGAATTTTGCAAGGGTATGAGCATATCCTACCCGAATTAGTGATTGCCGCTTGGATTCTAGTGAGCATCGTGGGCGATTTATTTTTGGTTGGGGGAAATGAAAAAAGCGCGCGTTCATGGCGCTATTTGATTGCACAAGGGGGACTTATTTTGGCATTATTACTTGCTTACCAACGGATGAAGCACGGAACAGAGGGCTTTGTTGCCTTTCGCATGTTGTGGGTGAATCCGGGCGCAAACGCCATTAATTGTTTGATTTTAGCGATCGGTTTCGTCATCATTAGTATCAACCAATACCAACAAAAACCCTTCTCATTTGAAGAAAAAATCGGATTCTTCTCGATTTTATTGGGTTCCCTGCTCACGAGTTTAAGCGTTCATTTCCTGAGTATTTTCTTAAGTATCGAATTGATGTCCTTGGGAACCTATTTGTTGGTTGGTTTGCGAAAAGACAAAGAAGGCGTCCGGGCTTCATTGCCTTATGTGTTGTTCGGCATGGGAACATCAGCCATGTTATTGTATGGACTTTCGCTGATTTATGGCCTAACGGGAACGATGTTGATTTTGGACTCAGCATTCAGCAGGGGCTTGGCTACGGCCGATCCCTATCTAGCCGGCATGGCCTTAGCAATGGTAGGAACTGGAATTTTATTTAAAATGTCATGGGTACCCTTTCATCCATGGAGTCCAGATGTCATGGAAAGTTTGCCTGCGGGCTGGATGAGTTGGATCTCCACAGCACCTAAAATCGCTGTGGCTTGGTTGGGCATTCGATTGGTACATTTTGTACCCGTTTCCATGCAGGTTGTCATTGCCGTTTTAGCAATTTTGACACTGTTAGTTGGGAATTTAGGAGCATTAAGTCAAACAAATGCCAAACGTTTGGTTGCCTATTCCAGCATTGCACACGGCGGATTCTTGGCCATGGCCTGGTTGATGCCTGCTGAACAAGGTGTCGATAATTTATTGTTTTACAGTTTGGTTTATAGCGCGAGTACAATTTTAGTATTCTACATTTTAGATGAGCTAGAAACAACGCAATACCAAATCGATGACATGAGTAATTGGGCGGGCTTTGGACAAGCCTATCCAGTACGTGCTTTGGCATTATTTTTAGGATTCATTGCTTTGATTGGTTTACCGCCAGCAGGAACCTTTCTAGCTAAGGTCAACTATTTCAGTCAATTATGGGAAAAGTACCAAATGACACAAAGCAATCCTATCTTGGCCTTATTGCTTATCGCCATTTTAATGACGGCCGTATCCATCTATTATTACTTGCGCATACCTTACTTCATGTACTTTAAAAAAGGGGAAGCAATTCATCCGGCAGACAGCTTCAAAAACAACTGGATTTATTTGTTATTGGGAGGTGGAATTATTGCGTGTATGCTATTTCCAACGCTTATTTACAGCATTTGGAAGGTCTAGATTAAAAAAACAAAAAATAACATTTGTAGCTCATAATATTTAGCTAATTTTGGGCTGATTTTTAGCCAAAACCCACACCCCCAATGTCTGAATCCATCAAACACGAATGCGGAATTGCACTGATCCGATTGCGAAAACCTTTTCAGCATTACTTGGACAAGTACAATACGCCGATGTATGGCTTAAACAAGCTTTACCTCATGATGGAAAAGCAAGTAAACCGGGGACAAGATGGAGCAGGGGTCGCTAATATCAAGATAAACGTCAAACCGGGAAGTCGCTATATCAGCCGCTACCGTTCCGTAGAACCTCAAGCTGTGGCAGACATCTTCGGAAAAATCAACAAGAAATTCAGAAAAGCACAAAAACTGGCGAAAGACACGAAGCGTGAAACGGGCATTGATGCCGTGCATGACGCGGCGTGGTGGCAAGACAATGTGGCTTTCACAGGAGAAGTATTATTAGGCCATTTGCGTTATGGAACGCATGGTCAAAACGAAATCGAAAACTGCCATCCGATGCTACGCCAAAACAACTGGCGCAGTAGAAACTTGGTGATGGCGGGTAATTTCAACATGACCAATGTGGACGATTTGTTCGACAAATTGGTTTCCTTAGGCCAGCATCCAAAAGAAAAGGTGGATACGGTAACCGTGATGGAAAAAATTGGTCACTTCTTGGATGAAGAAAATCAACGCCAATTTGGAAAGTTTAAAGACCAATACGAAAATCCAGAATTATCGGATGTTTTAGCTGCCAACATAGACCTAAAGCGTGTTTTAGAGCGCTCTTGCAAAGATTTTGATGGCGGCTATGCCATGGTGGGAATGACCGGATACGGGGCTTCTTTTGTGGCGCGTGACCCAGCGGGAATTCGCCCAGCCTATTATTACATGGATGAAGAAGTCGTTGTGGTGGCTTCCGAAAAGCAAGCGATCAAAACTTCATTCAATTGTGCATACGATCAAATTCAAGAAATTACACCCGGCCATGCCTTGATTATTGCGATGGACGGATCTGTTCAAGAAGTTCCTTTTATCGACCGCATTGAGCAAAAATCATGTTCGTTTGAACGTATTTATTTCTCGCGCGGATCTGATCCGGATATCTACCGTGAGCGTAAAAAATTAGGCCGATTATTGATCCCCCAAATTCTAAATGAGGTTCAACAGGACTTAAAACACACCGTTTTCTCATACATTCCAAACACCGCTGAAAGTGCATTTTTAGGCATGATTGATGGCTTAGAAGATCATTTAGCCAAAGAACGTAAGCAAGCGATCATGGAAGGGATTCTGTTTGAAGACCAACTGGAAGAATTGCTTACTTTCCGACCGCGTGTAGAGAAATTGATATCCAAGGATGTCAAAGTTCGTACGTTCATTGCGAGCGATGCGATGCGGGATGATATGGTTTCTCACGTGTATGATACGACTTACGAGGTAATCGAGAAGAACGTAGATTCTGTCGTTTTAATTGACGATTCCATTGTGCGTGGCACGACCTTGGAAAAGAGTATTTTAAGTCTTTTGGATAAATTATCTCCGAAGAAAATCGTAATCGTTTCTTCTGCACCACAGATTCGTTACCCGGATTGCTATGGTATCGACATGTCCAAAATGAAGGAATTTGTTGCTTTCCGCGCCGCTTTGGCCTTATTAAAGGAGCGCAATTTGGAGCATATCTTGGATGAAGTCAACTTGAAATGTTTGTTGGCCCTTGAAAACGGAACAGCATCTCAAGAAAACTTTGTGAAGGCGATATATGCGCCATTTACCGACCAAGAAATCTCGGATAAAATTGCGGAGATCGTAAAACCCAAAAATCTGAAAGCGGAACTATCGATTGTCTACCAAACGGTAGCGAATCTAAATATCGCATGTCCGAACCACTTAGGGGATTGGTATTTTACGGGTAATTTCCCAACTCCAGGAGGAAATCAGGTTGTGAATAAATCATTCGTGAATTTCATGAAAGGCATAGAGGTTCGAGCATATTAGTAAACCACTAATACGCCACCTCTTGCAGTTAAAGTTCCCCGTTCTGGATAATCCAAGGATTCGTATTGGAGTTGCCAAACGTAAGACTCTTGCGGCACGCGCGAACCATTCACTTTACCATCCCACGAAAATTCGGGTCCTTTGCTCGTAAAAAGTAATTCACCCCAGCGATTGAAAATTTGCAAGCCTAAAATTCTCGCACGTTTGGTGCTTTTAGGCTGCGGGGTAAATAAATCATTTTTCCCATCCCCATTCGGTGTGAAGACATTGGGAGTTAATAAGATTGGTTCGCATTTGTCTGATACCGTAAAGGTGTGATTGATGCTGCAATTATCTAAATCGGTAATGCGGACCGTGTAATTCCCAGCTTCAGTCACACGAACTTTGTTTTGGGTGCTGAGTATCGTGCTACCAAATTTCCATTCAAATGTTAAACTGTCCACACGACCATTCAATTGCAAATTGTAGGGCTTTGGATCATCCATACAAATCGAATAGGCAGTTGTTGGGATAAAGTATGGATTCTCTAGAAAATTCACTTCCGTGTTCAATTTAACAGAACACCCTGTGGCAGTATCCGACAACATCAAGCTTACCTTACCCCCGGGAGCTGGAACATTGATAGTTGGCGTCCGTGCACCCGTACTCCACAGATATTGCAAATTGGAACTAGCTGGCAATTTAGTTGGTGTAATACTCGCACTCGTTTTACAAATTCGATTATATACCGGCGTCAATTTCGTAGGCTTTAACACGACGATATCAAACTCTTGGGCATCCAAAGGAAAGTTCTTGATACAACTATTACTTATCGCTGCTGTAATGACATATTTCCCCGAAACAGGAAAATCAAAATTCAGCGTTGAGCCCGTGTAACTGTACAGTAATTTAGTTGAATCTAAAGGAACCATGAGACCAATTTTATTCGGGAATGGACTCAATACGGTTTGATATATTTTCCAATCGATTCGGTCATTATTCAAGGGGTCACATAACTTTTGATCAATCGTAAACTTAAACGATGTTCCTTCACAAATTGGCTTGGAAATACTTGGTGGGCTACTCGGGTCCTGCGGACTCGGTATGGAGGGAGGCAAACCTAGTCGGCTTGTCACCCCTGGCGTTGAAAATGTAACGGCATTCCGCACAAAACTTGCCTTCGTAATCGTCGTATCCGTGGAGCCTAATAATCCATTGGGATTTGTAATTTTCGCTAAGGTATTGCTACCATCAATGGCGACAAAAATAACGGTGTTGAATACAGGGTCAATCTGCAAAGCTCCAATCTGCTCCATGCTGGAATAGAGTTCCGCTTTTGATTTGGCTACTTTGGCTGAATCTTTAGAAGACAAGTCAAATTGTAAAATTTTCGAAGATATGCTATTCCCATCCCCTTTCAAACTCACATACAGCACATCCTTATTAGGCGAATACTCTAAACCGTAAACAACCGGAGGACTTGGACCTAAGTCGACACTCATTTTGTAAGTTGGCTTCCCAGTTTGTGGATCAAAATCATAGAGATCCACTTTATTCCGAGGAGGGCCCGGGACCGCGACAGCCATCTTAGTCCAGTCAACTGAAATTTTAGTCGTGGATCCATTTCCCGTGGTACTCGTCATTTGCGTTCCACCTTGACTGTTTTGCGGAGCAGAAATACCCACATTGGAAATTTTATAGGTCCTTGTATTACTTGAATTCATGTCCTGAACGACTAACCAGTAAAAACCTTGCCCTCCTTCTGATGCTAACAAACGTGAAGTTGCAGGCACTGGACTGACCAATTGATTAAGTACAGATATCCCACCTTTCCCTTTATTCAACTTCATATCCACGATACTGTAATAGAGCAGATTTTCTCCTTTGGAATTTTTAGACAAGGTAAAAACGTAGTATTCCGCTTGACAACCTTTACACGACGTTTTTGGAATAACGGTAACGCCTTGCGCGTTTGTCAGATCACCATTTAGCCTTTTGGTCGTATCTCCTACCGCATAGATTGGATTGTTATTCCGGTCAAAAATCTTTTGTCCATCGGTATAAAATATCAGACTATTAGTCGGGTCCGTCATTTTCGCAACTCCTTCAGGAACGACCAAACCACCCGTTGTATCTTTCGGATTATCTGCAGAACCATTAAATAAAACACCTGCGCCATTTCCAAAATACCAAGCGTCAACATATTTATTGATGTTGGCATTCGGATCGCGATCGCCGCAGATTTTCACCTGCATTTTAGCTTCTACCGTACATCCTGAAGTAGGCTCTGTCACTTGTACGGAATAACAACCAGACGAATCCGCAGTGATTTGATCTGTCGTTTCTCCGTGAGGGAACCAGGCAACTTGCACAGGAAAATTGGGTTTACTTACCTTTCCAAAAGCATTTAAAGGCACTTTTTGACCTTTACAAATCGTAATCGTAGAATCTTTTTCGTCTTTACCTAAGTAGATGAAGGGCAATTTACCAATCTGAACTACTTGTGTATATTTAGTTGTCGTGGCCCCAAATTGAATAGTCAACGTAACGGTCTTGGGACCAGCTTCACAATATTGATGAATACCTGTTCGGTTTGTTGAAGTGTTTAAAGGGGATCCACTATCCCCAAAATCCCACGCATACTTGGCAGATTTAGGCAGATCTTCCGAAAATTCAAAGACAGTTGCCATGTCGCTGGAAGCCGAAGCACTACAATCAGCACATTGAGTCAAACAATTATTCCGATAAACGATGCGCTGCCCCCAAGTGAAAAAATTCACCCCGATCAAAAAACAAAAAATGAACATGTACCGAAGCATGGATTTTGGGTCAGGTTGTACAAATTAACGCATTTTATTGGTTTTT
>CALLKB010000033.1 GCA_938008575.1 uncultured Cytophagaceae bacterium
TATAAAACATATTTTTCAAATGCTTATTTTTCAAACTTGGCTTTAAAATAGCCGTCTGCATTAAAGTATTCGCAAGTCCATAGGCATTCCCCTTAAATGCATGGTAATCACCCATAAAATCTTGGTGTGCATAAGAACGTTTATAAACAATTGAATCCCGAATCGATACACCACAATATTGCTCCAAACGATCCATCAATTGATCAAAATACTGTTCTCGAACTTCCTCGGTATCTACCAAATTAGGGGCAACGGGAATCAACAAAAATAAATTTTCACAACCTTCAGGTGCAATAGAAGGATCCGTCACAGATGGCGCAGACGCATAAAACAAGGGATCAGATGGCCACATCGGATCCGTGTAAATTTCATGGGAATGAACCGAGAAATCGCGATCAAAAAACAAATTATGATGCTTTAAGCGAGGCAAACGCTTATTAATACCTAAATAAAACAACAGCGATGAGGGTGCCATGACACGCTTATCCCAATAAGCCTCGTCATAATTGCGATGGGCATCGCCCAACAAAGTCTCGACATGGTGATAATCGGCACTTGCGACAACAGCATCAGCAGTTAGAATTCCTCCAGCAACCTTTACCCCCTTCACCTGACCAGCCTCGATCGCAAATCCTGTTACTTCTGAGTTATATTGAATGTTAACACCCTTGGAAATGGCTAAATCTACCATTCCTTGGACAATTTTATGCATCCCTCCCATGGGATACCAAGTACCCAATTTGATTTCCGCATAATTCATTAAGCTATACATCGCCGGCGTATTTTGCGAAATGGCCCCCAAAAATAAAATGGGAAATTCCATCAATTTCAACAAGGTCTCCGACTTGAAAAATTTGCGTACATGCGAATAAAAGGAAGAAAACACATCCATCCGCAGGGCATCCACAAGAATCCGCAAACTCAAAAATTCCGTTATTTTTACAGAAGGCTTCCAAACAAATTCTTGAATCCCCACTTTATATTTATAGGCCGCTTGATCCAAAAAACGATCCAAGGCGTTTGCCGCACCCGGCTCTATCGATTCGAATAATTCGCGCAACGCACCATAATCCGCTGGCATATCGATCACCTCTTTATCAGAAAGTATCACACTATATGAGGGATCTAAGCGCTTTAGCGTGTAATAATCGGCAGTTTTCTTACCAAAACGAGCAAAATAATTGTCGAAAATATCAGGCATCCAATACCAACTAGGTCCCATGTCGAAAGTAAAACCTTTTTCCTGAAACACCCGGGCACGACCACCTGCTTGTTCATTTTTCTCTACGATTGTTACCTCGTAGCCTTTATCGGCGAGCTCCGTTGCCGTAGACAAGCCCGAGAATCCCGCACCAATAACAATGACTTTTTTCTTCTTCATGCTAAACAAATATACTAAAAACTGATAAGCTTTTGGCAAAAGAAAAAGTCAGATAAAATCTGACTTTTTGCTTCTTCTTCTGTTAACCAAAAAACTAATTATTACAATATGAATACTTAGGCATACATACTTAAATGACTTTTTAAGGTCTTCCGCGCAATGTGAATCCGGTTCTTTACCGTACCAATTGGCAAATTCAACTCCTCCGCAATCTCATGGTATTTAAACCCCTCAAAATACATCAAGAAAGGAACGCGATACATTTCTTCCGTATGACGTAAGGCTAAAGAAATATCTTCGTTCATAAAAGAACGCTCCGCACCATTCAATTGGATGGAATCTGATGAGTTGATGTAGTGTAAATTATCTGTTGTGTCGATGAACGTATTCCGACGAACCATTCGCTGGTATTGCGTGATGAATGTGTTCTTCATGATCGTAAACAACCAGGCTTTCAAATTTGTCCCGTCTGAATATTTCTCACGATTTGTAAATGCTTTTACTAAGGTGTCTTGAACTAGGTCGTTGGCGTCATCCCCATCGCGTGTTAAGCGCAATGCAAAGGGCTTCAAAAACTTCGAAAAAGTACCTACCTGATATGAAAACTCTAAAGCTGTCATGTTTTTTTGCTTTTTGTGTTTAACAAATTTACCAAAAGATTAAACAAAACAAATAATTGTTTAATATTTTTCAAAATAAATTAAACAAAATTTCATCGACATGCATTTGCTGTTCGTCGGCTATTTCGTTGCATTAGTCAACCATGGCATGTATATATGTGATTTTGGAGCTATATTTAACCTTTTGAACATAATTAATGCTTCGTAGAATTTTCTTCTTGTTAACGTTTATGACTTGGGCTCATTGTGCATGGGCACAAAGTAATTGTTCATGTACATTAGAAGGAAATGTCACTTCAAAAGAGAATAAAGAATCCATTCCTGGCGCAAATGTCTACTTAAAAGGAACAAATAAATACGCGATATCAGACAAAAAAGGCTTTTTCCGGATCACAGCCCTCTGCCCCGGCAATTATATCCTTATCTGCCAAATGAGTAGTTTTGATGCAATCGAAATTCCCATTTCAATCAATGATGAAGTACGTCACCAAGAGAATTTCCGATTAGAAAGCCATGATGAACACCTGCAAGAAGTAGTTGTCAGCGGAAAAAAAACAGAAACTAGCGCACAATTACGGGGAAATCTCAGCAAAGAGGAACGCGCTGAACGCGATGGACTCAGCCTTGGCGAAATGATGCGCGGCATCAGCGGTGTTCAAAGTTTACAAACAGGAAGCACCATATCAAAACCCGTCATCCATGGCATGCACTCTTCACGTGTCATCATACTAAATCAAGGGATAAGACAAGAAGGCCAACAATGGGGAAGTGAACATGCTCCGGAAATTGACCCATTCGTATCCAAAAATATTCAAGTAATTAAAGGTCCAGGTGGCTTACGCTATGGTGGAGATGCGATCGGAGGAATTGTCATGATGGAACCCGATGCCCTACCAGATACGGCGGGAATTAAAGGGGAAATTCAATCCATTTACTTTTCAAATGGCCGACAAGGCGTTATTTCGGGCTCTTTACAAGGGGGCATCACAGCTAACAAAGGCTGGGGATGGCGCATTCAAGGTACATTGAAAGATGGAGGAAATATTCAAACAGCCAATTACTACCTCGCAAACACAGGTGTGCAGGAGCAAAATTTTTCCGCGGCTGTTGGCTTCAAGAAGAACAAATGGTCGAGCGATCTATTTTTCAGCCATTTCCATTCCGTAATCGGCATCTATTTAGGTTCACACATCGGCAATGTGAATGACCTTGAAAATTCCATTGCACGTACCCGACCATTTCAGGCATTTACCCCCTTACAATTTAGTCGGGAAATTGACCGCCCCAACCAAGATATCACCCATAGTTTAGGGAAATTAAAGACACAATATCAATTGACGAATGGGCGAGCTATTCGATCGACATTGGCATTACAAAACGATGAAAGACTAGAATTGGATGTCTTACGAGCAGGGAAAAATATCAATAACCTGCAATTCTTATTGCGGACATTCAATGGTGAAATACTACTCGATGAATCGAATGCTAACCAATTATGGAAGGGGCAATTTGGGATAAACTTCCAGCTCCAAGGAAATGTCACGTCCGGAAAAGATGTAGCAAACCCAACCCTTACGACGAGTCTTTTACCTAATTATTTCCAAAACGCTTTTGGCCTGTTTGCTATCGAACGTTTAGTGAAAGAAAAATACGAATTGGAATTAGGCCTCCGCGTCGATGAAAAAACGATCGATGTTCACCGACCTAAATCGAACTATTCGAATATCATTTATCGCAATGCCAACCACTACTTGGGACTTTCAGGAAGTCTAGGACTGAAATATCATTGGACTGAAAAATTAGAAAATCACCTCATCCTCGCGCGAGCATTCCGAGCGCCTGGAGTCAATGAACTCTTTTCATATGGTGTTCACCACGGAGCGGCGGCATTTGAAATAGGAGATCCTGGACTCAAGGGAGAAACCGCTTACAACCTGAGCTTAAATACAATTTATGCGCCCAAAAATCTTCAAATTGAGCTCGGCTTATACAACAATTACATTCAAAACTTCATTTACCTGAGACCCTTAGTTAACAATGGAGAAGCCGTCTATTTCACCACCGTGCGCGGAGCATTTCCGGCTTTCGCCTACGAACAAATTAACGCCATTTTTCAAGGAGTTGACGCACAAGTGAATTACCAAATCAGCCCTAAATTGTCATTCCAACAGAAATCAAGCATTGTACATGCTTTTGACGTAAGCCACAATTTCACCTATCTAGTTAATATCCCAGCGAATCGATTTGAATACACACTTAGCTATCGCTGGATGCAAGAAAAACAATATGTAAGTGTGGGGCTCGTTCAAGTGAGCGAACAAACACGTGTGGAACCCGGATCCGATTATGCTGTACCTCCGAAAGGCTACCAATTGGTTCAGGCCAATTGGGGAATCAGTTTAAAGAAATTCGACATTGGATTACGCATCAGCAATGCATTCAATACAGCATACCGCGATTACTTAAACCGCTTCCGTTATTTTGCGGATGACCAAGGTCGGAATATAAGTTTACGCGTGCTATATAAAATCTAACGTCGCAACCAGCTTTCTGGATTTTGATGTTGGGTATTTTTCCACACTTGGAAATTGATTTCAGAAGTTCCATCCTCATCTGAAGCAACAGACCCAATTCGTTGGCCTGTTTTCACCTTTTGTCCAGCACTGACAGATACATTAGCCAATTTACTGTACACTGTGAAATACTCCCCATGCTGAATGGCAACCACCATGTTAATCCCGGGAATATTTTGAACCGTAGCAACCACGCCATCATAAACCGAATGAACGGGAGATCCAGTCGATGTCTGAATATCAATTCCATTGTTATTCACCATAACCCCTTTCAAAACAGGATGTTTATGCACGCCAAAATGATCTGAAATAAATCCCGAAGGCACAGGAAAAGGCATCCGACCACGCAAGGCGGCAAATGAACTCGCTAATCTTGCCTCATCCGCATTCATGTAATAGGTATTCGAATTCAGGGCAGGTTCCTCCACTTTCGCTACAGGAGCAGCCTCCTCTTTTTTCGGTTTTGCTACTTCTTTTTTCTCAACACGCGCTTCCAATTTCGCCTCTTCTTTCGACTCCCCAGCTGTCGGCTTTTCATATTTCTTCACCATCCCCTCCTCTAATTTCGGTTTCGGCAAAGCAGGCTTATTCACTTCTAATTTACGCGCTTGAGCCGCCATACGTAATTTACGCTCACGTTCCATCGACTTCTGAATCTCCCGCTGAACAATGCCTGCGATCAAATTATCCAATTTCCGAATCGCTAATTTCTTACGCTCTAATTCCGTACGAAGCTTCTTTTCTTGTTGGGTCAAAACCGTCACCACCTTCGTCTCTTTTGTTTTTAACACTTCGAGTGTTGCTTTCTCCTTCTCCTTCTCAACTAAGACCTTTTTCTCTTCATTCTTTTTGAAAACCACTTGCTGCTTCTTCGTCATCAAATCCTGACGCGTTTCAAAAATTTTATGGGCTTGTTGTTTCCGGTTCGTCGTAAAATGACGCAAGTAATCAAAGCGACGTGTAAACTCACCCAAGTCCTGGGATAATAACAAGAAACTGATTTTATTTGAAACAGTCGAAACCTTTTGCGCCTCATACAACATAAGTGCATAGTTTTTCTTCAAGCGCTCCAACTTCGCAGCTAACACATCACTTTCGTGCGTTAATTTGGACGCCTCGGCGGCCAAAAGCTCTTGGTTTTCATTCAATACATTGATCTGTTTTTTCTGAACAACAATCTGCTCTTTCAAGACATTCAACTTTCCAATCGATACATTTTTCTTTTTCGATGTACGAGAAATAATCGAATTCAACTCCTTGATTTTTGCCAAGTTGTCCTTCTTTTGCTGCTCCAATTGCGTCTTCTTATCCACTTGTCCCCAAGCCACAAAAACACCTAACAAACAAATAATTAAACTGATATAGCGCATTACTTTTTCAAAAATTTAGCCGGAAGTCGAAATGGAAATTCAAGTGGCGTCTCCAGCAACTCCACTTTCGAATATTTAATTTGAATGACCGTTGTCACTCGCTTGTCTTCCTTGTTCTTCACATCCAAAGTTATTTGGCTTGAAAAAGGGAAAATAACTTGATTCAAATTCGTAAACTCCTCAAAATCTAAAGTTAATTTATTACTCGATGGTTCATCACGAACCAATAATTTCTTCAATTTCCTATTCGGTCCCACCATGTTATCAATCTTGATTCTACCCGAATCTTGCTTGATAATGATATTCTCATTTTCCCGAATAACCCTTGAATTATTCTTCTTAAATGGCTGATTCCCGACGATCAAGGACTGCAACATCCGATAATCAATTCGAAAACCCATCACAGTACTTAGGCTATCATAGGTCAAATTATAATACTCGCCACTGATTTTTTGGTAAAACTGCACACGATCTTGACTAAACAAACCCGTCGCGCCCGTCAAGCCGGCCTGCGAAATATTCACCCAAATGATGCTGTCTTTCTTAACGCGAATATCAACGGAATAATTGTCTGTGTTATTTCCAGATTTCCATGCGACCCGAGATTTCGCCTTTAAATAGGTAAAAGCCAAATCCTCCACCGATTCTTTGGAATCTTGCTCTTCTGTGGCAACAATCGACTCTGGAATCAATTGCGGAACGCTATCTGGCAAAGAAACTACCCGAACGGTATCTACTTGATTTTCTTGTGCAACCTGAACGACAGAACTCGATTTACAAGCCTGCACGAACACAAAAACCATAAAGAGTAGAACGAAACGCGTCATAATTAATTTGATATACAAAATTATCTCAATTTTCGACAATTTGCTTCATCTTGATTTTTTTATCAAGTAATTGGTTGGCATTTGGCAAAGCAACGGCCTTCTTCCAACTCTCCACGGCTTCTTTTATTCTCCCTAGCCGGAACATGGCATCACCATGATGCTCCCAGACCGCTGAACTTTGGGATTTTTCATCCGCGACTGCCAAACTTAAATAATGTAAAGCCTCCTCGTATTTTCCTTGCTGATACAACACCCAAGCATAGGTATCCAAATATGTACCCTCGGCAGGAAACTTTTCAACCAATTGCTTTGACATCGTAGCCGCTTTTTCCAATCGCTCCTTCCGCAATGACAGGTAATAACTATAATTGTTCAACACATGCTCATCGGTCGGATTCAAAGCCAATACCTTATCAAATGCGACATCTGAATCTTTAGGTCTACCAACTGCATGATACACATCGCCCAACATGGAAAACAACTGTACATTCCAATTATCGGTTGGCTTAATAATGCCCCGGGCAATTTCCAAATACCGCAAAGCATCGGGGTTATTCCCTTGTAAATAGCGTGCGAAGCCCAACTGGAAGTTCAAAAATCCTTGCAATGGAAAAGCCTTCAATGCCTCCGCAGCATGTGTGGCAGCACTATCCACCGCATTTAATTCAAAATCTAACTGAATAATCCTAGCCCAAACTTCATATTTAGGTTCCCCCATGCGCGCGGCGCGCAAATAAAATTTTTGGCCTTCTTCTAGTTTGGAAGCACTCACATAAAGGTCACCCTGAATAGCTAAAAAGCGAGGTTCATCGGGATAAATTGCCAACCAATGCGTCGCCATCTGATTGGCCTGTTCCCATTTGATTGGATCATCGATCAATTCAAAAACTTTCATGGTGACTTGAGCTACCATTGAAGGCAACACTTCATGATCTTCGGCCGCTCTGCGCAGTTGGACGAGTGATGAGTCAAAATTCTTTTGGTGTAGATATCCGTTCGTAAGCAACAAAGCCAATTGACCTTGTGAAGGATATTGCATTTGCAAAGCAAGTAAATTTGCCCGGACTGAATCCGCTTGGCTCAAATCCCAAGCAACATCCATCTGATCCCAAGTTAAAATTTGCTCTTCATCATCCATGTCGATGAGTCGCTTGCCCGCCAGCAAGGCCTTCATCAATTGATTTTGTTTCAAGTAGATAAATTCCTTCGTTCGAATAATGGCAGGATATTCACCCACATAATGGTCAGCACGATCCAAGGCTTGCAGGGCAAGATCGCCTTGTTCAGACCAAACATATGCCTGTGCTAGTAACAAATTTACTTCCGGCTGCGACTCATCATATTGGCCTAATTTTGTCAAGCAGGCAATTGCTTCCGAAATTTGCTTATCGGCAAGCAATTGTTCAGCAAAAAACAAGCCATAATCAAGTGAATAAGGCGACAATTCATGCGCTTTTCGGGCATGTACTAAAGCACTCTTCGGATTCTTTTCTGCGAGGTAAGCTTTGGCGAGGTAAAATGAGAGCGCAGGTTCATTTGAAATAACCGTTGCCAAACTCTCCCAAACCAAAATGGCTTCCGAATAATCTTCCTTGATATAATGCCGCATCCCCTCCTGAAAAAGCGCTTCCTGGCCCGTTTTCGATTGAATTAACTTTTTGCCTTGGGCTAAAGCAGGGCTTAAACCAACCAATGCTGTCATAGCAAAACCGACGATCACTCGACAAAGATATTTTGCTGTTTGACCAGACATTATTCTTTTTATTTAGGTAGGGATAGAAGTTGTTTGTTCAATAAATCTAGCCAAATTTTAGCTCCTCGTTGATTCCAGTGCGAATCAGATTTAAAGAAGTTCTGTTTCGCTTGTTGCTTTAATTCATCCGTTGGATTAACAAAATGGATACTACCCACTTTATTTTCCAGACGAGGTATAAATTGATTGTATGATTTATCTTCGGTAGCTAAAACAGAAACAGGATTAGGAATAAATGAAAAGATCACTTCATCAAACCCCATTTTTTTAGCATAATCCTCAATTTGACGCATGTTTTGAACCAATTCGGCTAAACGCATCTCAGAAACAACCTGAAAAGAACTTCCATCAGCAACAGAATCAACTGTTTGATCTAAATAAAGGAAGTCCTTCGACTTTGCCAATTTCACACCGGCCGGCTCCCGACCAAATAAACTTAAATTCAATTCAGCTTTCAACTCTTTGAATTTAGAGAACAAAGCCAAATCAAAAAGAGCAAACGATAAATTTTCCTCCAAGGTACGATGATAAAGGATTTGCTTGATCGATCTATTAATTTGGGCAAATACCGACTTATTTTGAATAACCTCAGGCTTTTCAAAAATGGCAGCAACACGCTCTTTATACATTAAGTTTAACACATTCCGCTCGACGGACTCAACCAACAAAACTCGTTTTGTTCGTGCTTGGGTGAATTTAAATGTTACTTCAGGCGAATGGTCCCATTTAAAAAACTGAATAGAATTTACACGCTCAAAATAAGCTGGAATAATTTCGAAAGAGCTGTAGAAATAACTGTCCCCAATCACATACAATGAAATATCTTTTTGCTTTGAAATTAACTCATCAGGACGAACAGCTGACACATCTTTTATGTACTTGAAATTTGACAAATAAGATATTCCATACAAATCGCCATAAAGATACTTGTCGGAGCCCAACAAACTATTCGGTTGATACCGAGCATGTGTTAACCACGACATTCCGCTTTGGGAGCTGCTAACCATTAGCAATCCGGCACATAAAACAAACACCAAAACAGCGAGTAATTTTTTCATCAAAACTGAAAATAAATAAACTGTTTCAAACTAAATACACCGAAAAAGTAAATGATCGCGACTAAAAAAGGGAGTAGAAATACAAAATATTGAGAGCGAATATTCCGTAGAGCCAAGCCTTTAAAATCCCAATAATATAACCCAAAAACTAATAATATACTGAACAAAACCTCATTTGAATTCATACCCAACAAACTGTTTGAAGGTAAGTCAAAAATAAGTTGCTTGAAATACGCTTTAATTTCCGAGAAATGAACTAAGCGAAAAAATACCCAAGCTAGACTAACCAAACTAAATGTTAATACCCGATAGAAAATCCCACGAATTAATCCGGTTGCATACTTTGCTGCTAATTGAGGGAAAAACCGATTAAGCGTGAATCCAATTAATTGAAAAATACCATGCAAGAAACCCCAAATGACAAAATTCCAACTTGCACCATGCCACAAACCTGAAACGATAAAAACAAGCATGATATTAAAATACCATTTGGGCACAGAAACACGATTCCCTCCTAAACTAAAGTAAACATAGTCTTTGAACCAAGTTGATAGCGAAATGTGCCATCGACGCCAAAAATCAGGGATAGACTTAGCGGTATAGGGTGCATTAAAATTATCCATCAACTTAAATCCCATTACGCGAGCAGCTCCTATCGCTATATCAGAGTACCCCGAAAAATCGCAGTAGATCTGGAAAGAATAAAAAAATGACGCCAATAACAGTTGACCGCGGGAGTGTGTCCCAACTGAAGCGTAAACCGAATCCACGAGAATCGCTAATCGGTCGGCAATGACCACTTTTTTAATCAAGCCTTCCATCATCTGCATAATACCCGCTCTCACTCGGACACTATCCCAAACATGTCGCTCGTAAAATTGATGTAATAAATTCTGTGGTCGTTCAATAGGTCCAGCGACTAATTGCGGATAGAACATGACGTATAGACTATAAATGCCAAAATTCCGCTCAGCTTTTTGGTTGCCACGATATACCTCAATCGTATAGCTCATCGCTTGGAAGGTATGGAAGGACAAACCAATCGGCAATAAGATGGATAGGCTTGGTAAGTGAACTTCCCTACCAAACAAATAGGCTAAATGATAAACGTTATTCGCAATAAACCCATAGTATTTGAATATTGCTAACACGCCTACGTTCGCAATCAAGCTAAACGCTAAAAATAGTTTTTTAGCGCGCCCTTCAAACTTTTCCAAATAAATCCCCGCCCAATAATCAATGATAATTGTCACCAATAAAATAACCAAATAGATTGGAACAAATGCCATATAAAAATAGCAAGATGCCGCAAGCAATAAAATCCAACGGAAACGGTGCGCCAATAAAAAATAGGCGGACGTAACAATTCCAAAAAACACCAAAAACTGCAAGGAATTGAATACCATTAGCTATTAGTTGATTTTCTGAATTTGGGCAAATAATGTGGCATCATCCATCACAAGCTCAGATTTTTCACCCGCTAATGCCGGCGAAATCGTAATACTTAAAGCCTGAACTTCTTGTTGAATATACGCTCCAAAAACCTGAATGCTTTCCATCCACGCTGCAGGACCTTCTTCCACATGAATCGCGATCTTATCTACGACATCAAAACCTGAATCCTTCCGCAAATTCTGAATACGATTCACAAATTCCCGGGCCATTCCCTCCTGAACCAATTCCGGAGTTAAGGTATTATCCAAGGCAATGGTCAAGCCACCTTCCGATGCGGTTAAGTAGCCTGGCATATCTTCTGTTACGATTTCGATGTCAGCTAAAGCAATCTCAAAACCATGCAAGTTCGCCGAACCGGAAGTTTCAATCTGCGCCAAATCACCTGAACTCATTCCTGTAATAACTTCAGCAACAGCCTTCATATCTTTCCCAAATTTCGGACCCAAGGCCTTGAAATTAGGTTTTACTTTCTTGCTTAATACGCCGGATGCGTCGTCGAGGTAATTCACCAACTTCACATTCACCTCCGACTTAATCAAATCTTCTACCTTGCGAATTTGTTCACGGGCAGATTCTTGTAGAACAGGAACTAAGACCTGCGCTAGCGGTTGGCGTACTTTCAATTTATGCACCTTACGGATCGAGTGAACCAAAGAACAAATGCGTTGTGCCATGTCCATAGAAGCCTCTAAATCAGCATTTTGCCAAGAAGAATTTACTTTTACAAAATCCGTTAAATGTACCGAAGTAGCTCCCGTTAAATTCTTGTACAACCAATCTCCATAGAAAGGAGCGATCGGTGACATCAATTGTGCCACTGTCGTCAGACAAGTATGCAAAGTCTGATATGCAGCAGCTTTATCGGCTGAAATCCCTTGGTTCGTATCCTCCGGATTCCAGAAGCGTCGGCGTGACAAACGAACATACCAGTTGGACAAATGATCACACACAAAATCCTGCACCGCACGCCCTGCTTTGGTAGGCTCATAGGTCGCATAAGCCTCGTCAACCTCAGCGATTAGACTGCTTAATTTCGACAGGACCCAACGGTCTAATTCCGTCAAATCGGCCATATTAACACCCTTCGAATCCGGCGTAAAACCGTCCAAATTCGCATACATGGCAAAGAAATTATAAGTATTTGTTAGCGTACCAAAGAACTTATTACGCACTTCCGTAATTCCCGCTAAATCAAATTTCAAGTTATCCCAAGGTTGCGCATTGGTAATCATGTACCAGCGCGTAGGATCAGCTCCGTATTTCGAAAGCGTATCGAATGGATCAATCGCATTGCCCAAACGTTTGGACATTTTATTGCCATTTTTATCCAAGACTAAACCAGTCGAAACCACATTTTTAAATGCCACCGATTCTTCCACCATCGCCGAAATCGCATGGAGCGTAAAGAACCAGCCACGCGTTTGATCCACCCCTTCTGAGATGAAATCTGCCGGATAAGACTGTTTGAAAATTTCTTGATTCTCGAATGGATAATGCCATTGTGCGAAAGGCATCGCACCCGAATCGAACCACACGTCGATCAAATCTGCCTCACGTGCCATGATAACACCTGAAGGGCTTAACACAAAGATATTATCCACATAGGGACGATGTAAATCTGCCTCCCCTGCTTTTGCAGCAGCAATAAATGCTTCGTTGCCTTTTTGCTGTTCAGCTGATAATTTTCCTGATTGGATAGCCTTTTCTAATGCATGCACTAAGTCCTCAACTGAACCAAAACACAATTCTTCTGAACCATCTTCAGCACGCCAAATAGGCAAAGGCGTTCCCCAATAACGAGAACGAGACAAGTTCCAGTCAACTAGGTTCTCCAACCAGTTTCCGAAACGACCTGTTCCCGTCGACTCCGGTTTCCAGTTAATCGTGTTATTCAACTCGATCAATTTATCCTTCACCGCTGTGGTCTTGATAAACCAAGAATCCAATGGATAGTACAATACCGGTTTGTCCGTACGCCAACAATGTGGATACGGGTGCTCATATGGCTGATGCTTGTAGAGAACGCCACGCGCTTTCAATTCTTTCACCAAAGTCTTATCGGCATCTTTGAAGAAGAGGCCACCTACTAGCGGAACATCACTCAAGAATGTCCCATTCGGTGCGATCGGATTTACAACGGGTAATCCGTAGGCGCGGCAAACAGCGAGGTCATCTGCTCCGAAAGCAGGAGATTGGTGAACCAGACCGGTTCCATCTTCAGTGGTTACGTAATTGGCAAGAACGACAAAGTGAGAGTCGGGGATATCAATTAAATCTAAGGGGCGTTTGTAGGTTACGCGTTCTAGATCTTTACCCTTAATGACCTTTAGAACCTTTACTTCGCCGGATAGTGCGCTAAGAAGTGCTTCCGCAACAACTAAGACTTCACGGTTCTCTTCGACTACAACTTCAGCTACTGCATAATCAACATCTGGATGAACTGCAACAGCGGTATTAGAAACTAATGTCCAAGGGGTAGTGGTCCAAACCAGGAGCGCAGCACCGAGATCGGCTAACTCGCCAGATGTAACTGGAAAGCGAACATAGACCGACGGATCGGTAACTGTTTCGTAACCTTGTGCTAATTCGTGATCGGAAAGCCCGGTTCCACATCGCGGGCAATATGGCGCAACGCGGTGATCTTGAAC
>CALLKB010000034.1 GCA_938008575.1 uncultured Cytophagaceae bacterium
TGAAATGACCTTAGATTTATCTTTTGAAAGCGGGATGACCGAACGCTACATTTTAGAAAAAATTAACCAATTAAACTAATAAACAAATGAAAAAAATAATTTATCTATTGTTTTTAATTTTCGGCTTTTTTTCTGCAAATGCCCAACAAAAAAACACAAAACTAGTTGCATATAAAGTTATTATCTATGGAAGTGATGAATGCCATCATTGTATCGATACAAAAGCTTTTTTAACTCAAAATAATATTTTTCACGGTTCAGGCAAATATGCTTTACAATCTACCATGGACGTAATTAATGGAAATGATGAACAAGCAAAAAGAAATATTGAAAAAGCTGAAGCTATTAGAAGAAATGATACTTCCATTAAACACGATGATATCATCTAAACGGTTGATAAATTCTGGAGCAAAAGCTTTCTTCAAGGCATTTTGAATCGTTGATTTAGCCTGCTCTTCCATATTATCAACACGTGACTTCGTAGAAAAACCTATACCCGATCCAAAATCCTTCAAATCACGGGCTCCAATGTTCGAGGTCATAATGATGATCGTATTACGAAAATCAACTCGTCGGCCTAGACCATCCGTCAAAATGCCATCATCCAATACCTGTAACAATAAATTGAATACATCTGGATGCGCTTTTTCAATCTCATCCAGAAGAACTACTGAATAAGGCTTCCGACGAACTTTTTCCGTCAATTGTCCACCTTCTTCGTAACCAACGTAGCCTGGAGGCGCTCCCACTAAACGAGATACACTGAATTTCTCCATGTACTCACTCATGTCGATACGAACCAACGAATCTTCTTTATCGAACAAATAGGTCGCTAAAACCTTAGCCATTTCTGTCTTTCCTACACCTGTAGGTCCTAAGAAAATGAATGAGCCAATCGGCTTATTCGGATCTTTCAAACCTACACGAGTACGTTGAATAGCTTTCACTAATTTCTTCACCGCATCACCTTGACCAATCACATGTTTAGTCAATTCTTGCTCCATTTGAAGCAACTTCTCTCCTTCTTTGGCAGCGACACGATTGACAGGAATACCGGTCATCTGAGCAATAACTTCCGCTACATGCTCTTCCGTAACTGTAAACTTCTGTTTTTTCGATTCCTCTTCCCAGTTGGTCTTCGCTAATTCCAATTGATCAATCAATTTCTTCTCGCGATCACGTAATTGCGCAGCCTCTTCATATTTCTGAGACTTAACCACTTGATTCTTCTCCTTCTTAACCACCTCGATTTGATTCTCCAAGGCAACAATATCAGCAGGAACCTGAATATTGGAAATATGAACACGAGCACCTACTTCATCCATCACATCAATTGCTTTATCCGGCAAGAAACGATCTGAGATATAGCGATCAGATAATTTAACAGCTGATTCAATCGATTCAGGCGTATAGATCACATGATGATGCTCTTCATATTTATCTTTAATGTTGGTCAAAATCTCAATGGTTTCATCAACTGTTGTGGCATCAACCATCACCGTTTGAAAACGACGGGCCAAAGCACCATCTTTTTCGATGTATTGTCGGTATTCATCCAACGTCGTCGCACCAATAACTTGTATATCGCCACGCGCTAAAGCAGGCTTAAACATATTGGAAGCATCCAAAGAACCTGAAGCACCACCCGCTCCTACAATCGTATGTAATTCATCAATGAAAAGAATTACATCAGTCGACTTCTCCAATTCATTCATCACGGCCTTCATACGCTCCTCAAATTGACCACGATATTTCGTACCTGCAACCAAAGAAGCGATATCCAAGGTAACAACACGTTTGCCAAATAACACACGTGAGACTTTCTTTTGAATGATGCGAAGCGCTAAACCTTCAGCGATAGCTGTTTTACCTACACCAGGCTCACCAATTAAAATGGGGTTATTTTTTTTCCGACGAGATAAAATCTGCGCAACACGCTCAATTTCTTTTTCACGCCCAACAATGGCATCTAATTTCCCTTGCTCCGCAATTTTGGTTAAATCACGACCGAAATTATCAAGCACGGGTGTTTTACTTTTTTCACCCGCTTTTGCTGTTGAAGAACTACTTGAACCGCCTTGCGCACCTGAACCCGAACCACCAAACAGACGATTATCGTCATCAGAATCATCCGTATCCGAACTTGCTTTTGGGGTATTATCTTGCGAATTGCTTGATTGGAATTCCACCATTTCTTTGATTAAATCATAATGAACTTGGTATTTCTCCAAAATCTGAGTAGCCACATTGTCTTCATCGCGTAAGATAGCCATCAACAAATGTTCCGTACCCACTAAATTCGTTTTGAAATATTTTGCTTCTAAGTAAGTCAAACGCAAAACCTTCTCTGCTTGTTTTGTCAGAGGAATGTTCAACATGCTTTGCTTGTCGAAACTCGAACGACTCGTCGATGCCGTAGAATGTTCAATGCTTTGACGCAATTGGTCTAAAGAAACGCCTGATTTATGTAATAATTCAATGCCTGGTCCTTCACCATCACGAATGATTCCCAACATCAAATGTTCGGTACCAATGTAATCATGCCCTAATCGCAAAGCCTCTTCACGTGCTAATGCAATTACTTCTTTTACCTTATTTGAAAACTTAGCCTCCATATTTCCCTAATTAATAATATTCAAAACGCACCTAAGCCATTATTTGTTCAAACTCTTTTGTAATATTTCACGCGATTCAATTCCGTAATTCATAATTAAATCTAAAACAGACAGATTAGCAACAAATTCCGTGCCAAAACATTGTCTATACGCAACAGGAACGTAAATATTTCGCGAGGAATATTCTTTTTTTGAATCAATTACATTCCAAAAGGAATTTTCAGGCGCTTCATTAAATGATTCTGTGAAGCTAAACTGAGGTTTTTTCTGCAAAAAACGTGCAATTGTATTTAAAAATTGAATATTTAAATCTACTAAAAATTTACTTTTTTTTGCAAATATCTGATCGATAAATGGCTCGACATGTTCAAAAAAAGGAGCCTTACCATAAGATGCTTGAATCGCTCCTTTATGTTTTCTGATCCAATCTTGCGAATAGTCAATTTGAACGTCCTTCGTGAGTTGCTTTCCAGAGGCACCTTGAATAATGGGAATACTCAATAATTCCACCCCATTGGCCCCTAAAATATAGCTTCGGTTGCGATAGGTTTGTTTGGGAAAATTCTCAAAAACTTCAAATTCAATTTGAGGTTCCGCAAAAATTAGCGCGCAATATTCTAAAGAAGGTAAATACTGAATATCAATGTGCATTCAAAAAATAAGTGGATATTTGCAAAAATAGCAGATATCAGCGATTAACTCGACAAACTAGCCATGATGTTTTTTTACAAGCTTTTAGGCCGCATGCCACTTTTCATTTTGTACACACTTGCTACTGGTGTCAAATGGGTCTTTTATTACATCATCGGATACCGAAAAGAAGTTATTACCAAAAATATTTCCCACGCATTCCCAAATCTTAATCCCAAGGAAATCAAGGAATTAAGCTTTCGTTTTTATGGGTATCTAACTGACCAATTAGTGGAATTCTTTTACGGTGTATCCATCAGTCAAGAAGAGATGTTGGACCGCGTTCAAATGGTTAATGAACATTTTATTTCCGATTACTTACAAGCAGGAACGCCCGTTGTACTTGTAGCTGGACATCAAGGTAACTGGGAATGGGCTATTCACCGACTCGCCTTATCCAAAAACCTGTATGATGTTGTTTATCAAAAACTGAACAATCCGGCGTTTAATCAATTTACAATGGAAGTGAGAAGTAGGTTTCCAGGTGTAACATTATTAGAAAAACGCGAATCCATTTTGGCTACACGTGAAAGAAAAGACATCGCAAGAGGTATATGTTTAGCAGCTGATCAAGCACCCCAAAAACCTGAATCAGCGTATTGGACTACTTTTTTAAATCAAGATACCGCTTTTTTTACCGGTATGGAGCGATTTGCTAGGGACTATAATTACCCGGTTGTTTTTGTGGAATTAATCCGTAAAGAACGCGGAAAATACATCATGAGCTTTGAACCTATCGCTAATCCCGATTACACCGATTTACCTAAAGGAGAGATTATCGAACGCTTTGCGCGTAGATTGGAGAAATCCATTGTTCAATATCCAGAACAATATTTATGGTCGCATCGTCGCTGGAAACACACAAAACCAGATGCCACGCTAATTAAATGGTAATTAGTCGAAGTCACTTACATCACCAGCACCTTCTCGAATAATTTCGACACTATCTTCAGAAATTTCGATGACTGATGAAGGAAAGTGTCCACCATAGCCACCATCTAAGACTAAATCAACTTGATTTTCGTAGCGTTCAAAGATGAGACTAGGATCTGTATATTCTTCTACTTCCAAACCGTCCTGTGGCAATGTTGTCGTCAACAAGGGATGGCCCAATTGCTTCACGATGTCTAATATGGGTTGATAATCAGGTATTCGAATACCTACTGTTTTCTTACCTTGAACAAGAACAGAAGGCACCTTTGAACTAGCAGGCAAAACAAATGTATATGGGCCGGGTAAATAGTGTTTTAATAATTTAAAGGCAAAGTCACTTACTTTGGCAAAATTCGCAATCGAACTTAAATCCGAACAAATAAAACTAAAGCGGTTTTTAGCAGGCTTAATCTGTTTGATCTCACAAATTCGATTAACAGCTTGTTGGCTCTGAATCGAACAACCCATAGCATACATGGTATCCGTCGGGTAAATAATCACACCGCCTTTTTCAAGCAATTTGACTACCTGATCTATCAATTCTTGCGAGTTATTTTTGTCGTATATTTTTTTAATTTCGGCAGCCATCTTAAAAATTTAAAAAGAAATCGGAGCCTTGTTGCTCGTCCTCCAGCTCCTCTATTTTAACTTGGTCGATACTAGCATTAATCTCAAAACCAACAATTAAAATCAAGGCAACAAAATACAACCAAACCATTAAGGCAATCAGTGAGCCAATGGACCCATAAACTTTATGGTAACTGGCAAAATTGACTAAATAATAAGAGAATAAATTCGAAATAGAAATCGTTAAAATAGAGGCAGTTATGCAACCTGCATTGAAAAACTTCCAACGTTTATGTATCGCTGGCGCATAATAATAAATCAATGAAATCGTGAAGAAGAAGACCGAGAAGATGACAAAATAGGTCAAAACCTTCGTCAGATAGAACGTAAAATTGTATTCTAAAATACCCTCTTTGGCCAAATATTTAACAACAAAATTACCTAAAATAAAGACCATAAAGGAAGTAATCAAAACAAAAGTCAACAAGAAGTTTAAGCCTACCGCTACAAGTCGTTCCTTAATAAATCCTCTGTTCTCACTTGTCTTATACGTCAAATTAAATGAGCGCATTAAGGCCATAATTCCACTTGTACTCGCATAAAGCGCAAAAAAGAAACCAAAAGAAACGACTCCTCCCCTTTTCTTATTCACGATTTCTGTAATCAATTCAGTCAAATCGCTTTGTAAATTTTTAGGCACTGTTGCCTTGATGAAACTGATAATCTTGTAATCCAGATGCTCTACGGGCAAATAAGGAAGCAAAGAAAATAGAAAGATAATCGTAGGGAAAACGGCTAAGGTAAAATTATAAGCTACGGCAGCCGCACGCACATCAATATCAAATTGAAAAACCTTTTGATATAAAATAGAGATGATGCGAACGAGTACATAATGCTCTTCGTATTCACGCCAAATCTGCTTTATCTCATCTAGTAAATTTTTCCTCATATAGAATAATAGGGCATTAATGCATTCATAATAAAATCAGGTGCCTTAATGACCTTTTTCGTCTTTAAATCCATAAAAACCAAAGTTGTCTTCCCTTCATTAATCAAGTCACCCGCCTCATTTTTGATCCGGTAAGAGAACACAATTTTAGCCGTAGGCAACATATCAACCTGACAAATAACAGTCAACTCATCGTCGTATAAACCTGGAGCAATAAATTTGGTATAATGTTCTGCCACCGGAAGACCTATGCCATTATCT
The DNA here is from genome assembly GCA_938008575.1 of uncultured Cytophagaceae bacterium. Taxonomy (GTDB): domain Bacteria; phylum Bacteroidota; class Bacteroidia; order Cytophagales; family Spirosomataceae; genus Aquirufa; species Aquirufa echingensis. Next base: position 6,016 of record CALLKB010000034.1, read on the forward strand.
TCCAATGATTTATAGCTAACGCCTAAACTTCGCAGCGTTTCCACGCGAGCAATTTCATACAAACGCGCATAATTCCCATAATAGACATAGCCCATTTGGTCGGTATCCGCATAACAAACTCGGTATTTAACAGCGTGTGAATACATCTTATTTGATTTTACGAGCATCTAAGGCAGCTTGATACTTGGCTGCATTTTGCATGTGTTCTGGATAAGTTTTGGCAAAATTATGGAAGCCAGAAAAATCTTCTTTCGCGCAGAAATAAAGATACTCGTGTTTCTCTAAATTCAATACTTTATCAATAACATCCACCGGAGGAATTGAAATAGGTCCTGGAGGTAAGCCAACATTCCGATACGTATTGTACGGAGAATTAATGGCTGTATACTTACCTGTTACACGTTTAATCGTGAAGTCTTTCCATGCGAAAACAATCGTTGGATCCGCTTGAAGTGGCATTCCTGTTCGGAAACGATTCCAATAAACACCCGCAATCCGAGCTTGTTCAGCTGATTCCTTACTTTCACCATAAACGATCGAAGCTAAAATACCCGCTTGAATAGGCGTCATTCCCAAAGCTGACGCTTGGTTAACGCGCTTTTGATTCCAAAAACGTTTATTTGCCTTCTCCATTTTCTTCATGAAATTATCAAAAGATGATGTCCAAAATACCTCATAGGTATCCGGTATGAATAGACATGCGATGGTTTCAGGGCTGTAACCGTATTGCTCGGTAATTGCGCTTGAATCCAACATTTTCATGATATAGGTAGAATCATAGGGTAATTGCTTGCCCAACTTGCCCGCGATGTCTTCCTTTAATCGAAAGTTATTGATGGTAATTCGTAAGGCATCTTGTCGGCCGTTGCGCATCTTTCGCAATAATTCCCAGTTACCTGTTTCAGGTCCTACCAAATAGCGACCTGGCTTCACTTTTTCAGCAACCCCTAACACCTTTGCCAAGAAACGAAAACTTAATTTATCCCGAACAACATCGTGTTTATCTAAGCTATCTAAGACTTGTTTAAAATCAGCTCCTTTGGGAATTAAAATGGCATAAGAATCCCCTTTCATATTAAAATTAGGCGTTTTGAAAATTTGCCAAACGTAATACGAGAACATCGCTGTCACCAACGAAAACACAAGGATAAAAATCTTGATTTTTTTATTTGAAACCATTTTAAGCAATATTAAAATCTAATGAAAAACGACTCGCTAAGCCTTTTAAGTCGGCAACTACCGGATCCAATAAAGGTATCCCTTCTTGCATACGTATCTTTTCTAATTCACGTTCAGGGTCACCCGGAATAATAACCTTTTGTCCTTCAACCGCATCAGCAGCACGGAAACGTTTGATCCATTTATCCATATCGTCTTTAAACGCTTCTGCCGGTCGAAATGCGTCAATGCGCATTGCACCTAAAAAATGACCTGTTCCATTTCCCACCGTTTCACCTGCTTGCATAAAACCAGCCGTAGCAAACGGAGGAACCCAAGGACCAAAATTAGCCCCAGAAAGAACTCCGGATAAAATATCCACAATTGCGCCTAAGGCATATCCTTTATGAGACCCATGTTCTCGGTCACCTCCCAAAGGCAATAAGGCTCCCCCATTTTTAATCGCAAAGGCATCATTGCAGGGATTACCATCTTTATCTTGTACCCAACCCGAAGGTGTATCTAAACCTTTGCGTTGCAATATCTCTAATTTTCCATAAGCCACAGCCGTAGAGGCGAAATCAGCTAAAAAAGCAGGTTCTTCGTTGGCAGGAATCCCCACAGCAATTGGGTTTGTACCCAATAATTTTTCCCGAGAGAAAGTTGGCGTCACTAAAGGAGCAGCATGTGTCATGGCCCAGCCAATCATATCTTTCTCCACAGCCTTCATGGCATGATACCCCGCTATACCAAAGTGATTAGAATTCTGTACCGCAACCCAACCCGTTCCTGCAATCGCTGCTTTTTCCGTGGCAATTTCCATCGCCTTGGGAGCCACAACAAGTCCTAAACCACGATCCCCGTCTACTAGAGCAGTTGAAGGACTCTCATGTAAGATTTGAATTTGAGGTTTCGGATTTAAGCGCCCATTGTCATATAAGCGAACATATCCTGCTAATCGAGCCACGCCATGCGAATCAATTCCTCTGGCATCCGCTGATACTAAAACATGCGCCGCTAAATCCGCATCTTGCTCTGGGCAACCGATGGATTCAAAAACGGAACTGACAAATTGCTTGAGTTGTTTGTAGTCTACTTGCATAACAAAATTTAACAACAAAGATAAAAATAAGAATTGGGAAAAATTTATCAAATTTGTTCTAAAATCATCAACAAATGGAAATCAATCAATGGGTAAACTCAGCTTGGTTCTGGGTCGGAATTGTTTTAGTAGCCGTTATCATCCGTGACGTATTCGTTCAAAAAAGTCACACCATCACACATAATTTTCCTATCGTTGGGCATATACGTTATTGGCTCGAGCAAATAGGTCCTGAATTGCGACAATATATTGTTGCCAATAACCGGGAAGAATTACCTTTCAACCGACAAGAACGTTCTTGGATTTATGCCTCATCCAAAAACGAGAATAACTTACAAGGATTTGGAACCGATCAAGACTTTAATTCACCGGGCTATATCTTCATCAAGAATGCCATGATGGGTTATAATCCTCCAGCAAATCATCCAAGCAAGAAAAACCCTGGCGTTTTGCCTGCAACAAAGGTAATCGGGCAATACCATAACCGTAAAAGACCTTTTCGACCCTACTCGGTTGTCAATATATCAGGAATGAGTTATGGTTCCCTTTCGGCAAAAGCCGTTGAATCATTAAACAAAGGAGCCCAATTAGCTGGTTGCTACCACAATACGGGAGAAGGTTCATTATCTCCATATCACCAGTTTGGCGCAGATGTTGTTTTGAATATCGGAACGGCCTATTTTGGCGTAAGAGAATTAGATGGAACTTTCTCGATGGATAAATTGAAGCAAAAAGTGGAGGAGAATCCACAGCTTCGCGCCATCGAATTAAAATTGTCTCAAGGCGCTAAACCTGGTAAAGGAGGCATGTTGCCAGCCTCGAAAATCAACCAAGAAATTGCGGAAATTCGCCATATTCCCATGGGCAAAGACGCAATCTCTCCTGCTTTCCATGCGCAATTCAGCAATGTCCCAGAAATGGTGAATTTCATCGAATCCATGGCCAATGAAACTGGCTTGCCTGTAGGTGTAAAATCAGCCATTGGAAAATTAGAACAATGGGAAGAACTAGCCGCATATATGGCTAAAACAGGCAAAGGACCCGATTTCATCACGATTGATGGTGGCGAAGGAGGAACAGGCGCCGCACCACACGCTTTTGCGGATCACGTATCAATGCCTTTTACATTTGCATTTGCTAAAGTTTATCAGATATTTCAGCGCCATGATTTGACCGACAAGATCTATTTCATTGCTTCCGGGAAATTAGGTTTCCCTGAAAAAGCCTTGTTGGCCTTCGCCATGGGTGCCGATTCCATCAATATCGCCCGCGAAGCCATGATGTCCATCGGTTGTATTCAGGCTCAAAAATGCCATACCAATCATTGCCCTACGGGGATTGCAACTTCCAATAAATGGTTACAAGCTGGGATTGACATCACCTTAAAAAGTGAGCGTTATTACCGGTATCATTACACCTTAGTAAAAGAAATAGCTGAAATCACACATGCCTGTGGTTATGAGCATCCTTGCCAAATGACGATGGATGACATCGAACTTTCGATGGGCGACAACAACCGAACAATGACTTTATCCAAAGCTTACGGATATCACAAAACACCGATTGCTTATGATAATTTCAATGACTTGTTAGCCTGCCCACATTTAGGAGGAGCAAATGCACGAAATCGTTTGGCCTGATAGACCTGTGGATTGAAGATAAACGATTATCTTTGCACCCATGTTATCAATATCCAATCTAAATTTCTATTTCGGTAGTCGGGCCCTATACGAAGGAGCCAATCTTCACATCAAACCTAAAGCGAAAATTGGCCTCATTGGGGCGAATGGTACAGGTAAATCAACCTTGCTTCGCTTAATTTCAGGTGAATACACACCAGATGGAGGGAATATCTCGAAGTCGGGCGATTGTACCATCGGATTTTTAAATCAAGATCTACTCTCCTACCAAACGGATGATAGTATTTTGGAGGTGGCGATGCAGGCGTTTGGCCGCCAACTAGAACTTCAGAAGGAGATTGACCAAGTCTTATATAAGATGGAAACAAATTATGAGGACAAGGATGTGGATTTACTTGCCAAATTACAAGAGGAATTCGAACGTTTAGATGGCTATACGATTCAGTCTAAAACCGAAGAAATTCTGGAAGGATTGGGCTTCAATACGGATGATTTAAATCGGCCTTTGCGACTTTTCTCTGGAGGATGGCGTATGCGGGTGATGTTGGCCAAATTACTTTTACAAAAACCTTCCCTATTATTACTCGATGAGCCGACCAACCACTTGGACTTACCGTCGATTGAATGGGTAGAAAATTACATTCACGATTACGAAGGCGCCATTGTGGTTGTTTCCCATGATCGTTATTTCTTAGATCGTACGATTGATCATATTGCTGAGGTATCTGGTGCAAAAATCACTTTATACCCTGGAAATTATTCCTATTACACGGAGGAAAAATCCTTGCGTAACGAAATACAAAAGGGAGCTTTTGAAAACCAACAAGCTCAAATTCGTCAAACGGAACGTTTTATCGAGCGCTTTAAAGCGAAGGCTTCCAAATCGCGTCAAGTACAATCCCGTGTAAAAGCATTGGAAAAGATCGACATTATTGATGATGTCATCGATGAAAAAGCGAAGGTAAATTTCAAATTCAATTTTGGGACAGAACCTGGCCGTTTTATCTTGTTTTTAGAGGATATCTCAAAAGCCTATGGCGAAAAGGTTATCTTGAAAAAAACTTCTGCTACGATTAACCGAGGAGATAAAATTGCTTTGATTGGCGCGAATGGTAAAGGGAAATCGACCTTATTACGTGTCATTTCTGGTACTGAACAAATTGAAGGAGAGCGTAGAACAGGTCACAATGTGATTGAATCCTTTTTTGCGCAACATCAATTAGAGAGTTTGAACGTAGAAAATACCTTAATCGATGAATTAAAGGCAACAGGTACTACGAAAACCGAAATGGAATTGCGTAGTGTCTTGGGCTGTTTCTTGTTCTCTGGGGAAGAAGTTTTCAAAAAAATCAAGGTATTATCGGGAGGTGAAAAATCCCGTGTGGCATTGGCGAAGGTATTGATTTCAGAGGCCAACTTCCTTTTACTCGATGAGCCGACCAACCACTTGGACATGCAGTCTGTGAATATCTTGATCCAAGCCTTGCAACAATACGAAGGAACTTACGTAGTCGTTTCTCACGACCGTTATTTCGTCTCCAATATTGCCA